>JAFPYQ010000208.1 GCA_017394475.1 Oscillospiraceae bacterium
GCATATATGCCGATTTTTTTCTTGAACATTATTGAACCTCCGGATCGAATAATCATACGGGTGCACATGAAAGAAATATACTGCACCCTGAGCGCCATCATCCCATGCCTCAAAGCATACATATTTCAAGGAGAAAATATCAGAACTCATTCATAAAGACATGGGGGTTGTGTCGTTATTCAATCCAGGAGCTCCACCTTGAGAGAAATAAGTGTTGTATGGACAGGATCGGACTTTCTGATAACATTACACAATAAAACAGCGATACAGAGCATAAGAATGGACTGTATAGCCCCCGGGACTGCTGTTCCGAGTGTATGCAGTATTTTGTGACACTCTGCAAGCTCCATACATACAGGACAATCCTCACCGCTGCAATCATGCCCGGTGTGAGAAATAATAAAGCAGGATGAACCGAAAATGACAAAGTTCAATACAAAAAGCATGATCAAAGAGAGAACTTTCTTTCTGCTGCCTGTCATTTTGGCTCACCTCACTCATTTACATTCTTCACATATCCCCATGACTTCAATTTCGTCATCGGTATATATATAACTGTTATTCCTCAATCCGTCAATGATGCCCTGACAGACTTTTTTGTCTATGTGTTCTGTTTTACCGCAAATTTTGCATCTGACAGTGATTTTTGGATCATCACTGCCCATAAAGGTATATTGATACTCTCTTTTATTGTTGACGCTTTTGTGAACGCTCCCGCCGCTTACAAGATCATTTATTATCCTGTAAACAGAGCTTTCAGACGGCTTACATGAGATCGACTGATCTGTTCGTATTATTTCTTCTATATCCCTGACTGTAAATGCCCTGCCCGGATATGAACTCAGTATCTGCAGAACGCATTTCTTCTGCATTGTTTTATAAGTCGCCATTTCACCCTCCACGTCAAATTGAATATGATAATCATTTTCAATTTACAATTATATTCACCCGAAACATATTTGTCAATATATTCTGATGAGATTCTACACATCTTATAATTTGATAATTATTCTCAAATTTCAACTTATTCATTTTTACTATGAATTGTCCGCTTCTCTGATCTTCTATCTATACAACACAGCATCAGAAAGTACATAGTGTAAGGATACTGTATGCAAATAATGCCGTCAAGGCGCATGGAACAATTGAGTTCAGAAAGCATCCACAGACTTTGCCCGTCTTTTTTATACTTGCAATTATCATATAAATATGATACAATCTATTAGAGGAAGTGATGCTATGGATAAGAAAAGGATACTGATAGTGGATGATGAAGCGGAACTTGCGGGGATAATCGCTGAAATGCTCAACGGCTGCGGTTATGAGACCGACATTGCCGAAAGCGCTGCTGCCGCTTATGATCTTCTCACCGGAAAAGTGTATCATCTAATACTTCTCGATATAAATCTTCCCGATGGCACGGGATTTGAAATATGCCGCGATCTGCGAGACAACTCACATATCCCTGTGATATTCGCCAGTGCACGAAAAACCGAAGATGACCGCATCAGGGGCTTTGATATCGGCGGTGATGATTTCCTGCCGAAACCCTATTCGATGAAAGAGCTCCTTTCAAGGGTGAATGCGCTTATGCGGAGGGCTTACGGAACTGTCACAGGGCAGGATATGTCGTTTGGTGACGTAAAGATCAATACTGCCAACAGGACGGTGACCAAGGGCGGGAAGATGATCCCCCTGGCTCAGAGGGAATTTGACCTGCTGGTATATATGTGCTCAAACAAAAACACCTCTCTGACAAAGGATAAACTGATAAGTGAAGTCTGGGGAGCTTTTTCAGATGTAGAGCCATCTACACTGACAGTACATATCCGCTGGCTCCGTGAAAAACTGGAGGACGATCCCGCCTCTCCGAAATACATAAAGACAGTATGGCGACTGGGCTATATGATAGAGGATCCAAAATGAAAAAACTGGTTACGGCAGTCATTGTATTTGCACTGATGATAATAGGCATCACCGCCGGCTCTGTTATCGTTCAGAAAAATGTTCACGATAAAAACGGAGAATATGCAGTAGAACTCAACGAGATAGAACGGCTCATAGAACAGGGTGATACAAGCAATGCCATCACCCGCACCGGACAGGTGCGCGAAAAAATGCGTACCGAAAAGGCGGATAACGTAAACTTTAGTATAATAACGGGCAGTATCTGTCTGATCTTTTTGCTGATGGTCGGTGGATACTGCTATTTTGCGGTAATACGGCCTTTCAGAAGGCTATCGGACTTTGCGGAATGTGTGGCAAAGGGCGATCTGGAGATCCCCCTTGAATATGAGCGGACGAACCCGTTCGGCAGGTTCACATGGGCATTTGACAGCATGAGGAAAGAGATACTTCGTGCCCGCACATGTGAACGGGAGGCTATCGAGAACAACAAGACCGTCATCGCCTCGCTCTCCCACGACATAAAAACTCCCATCTCTACTGTAAGAGCCTATGCAGAAGCCATGGAAATGGGTATGACAGATGCAGAGGATCAGGAAAAATATCTGTCTGTCATCATACGGAAATGTGATGAAGTGGCACAGCTTACAGAAGATATGCTGACACATTCTTTGTCGGATCTGGACAAGCTCAGGATGGATCCCGAAGTTTTTGAACTGGGCGGTTTTCTGAGTGATCTGCTGAACGATCTGGATACACATAATGACATCAGATTTGAAAAGCCCTCCTTCTCTGTCACTGTAAATGCCGACAGGAACAGGCTCTCACAGGCAGTGGAGAATGTTGTGGCCAATGCACGGAAATATGCCGGAACAGACATCCACATCCATGTTACCCGTGATGAAAACAATGTTCATATCATTTTTCACGACAGCGGTGCGGGCGTTCCCGATGAAGACCTTCCCTTTATTTTCGGAAAATTCTATCGTGGAAGGAATACAAACGGGGAAAAGGGTTCGGGACTCGGGCTTTTTATTGTGAAATATATCGTCTGTCAATCCGGCGGTGAAGTCAAAGCCCGTAATGACAACGGATTTGAAGTGACCGTTACACTGCCTGTATATAATGAATGATATGTTTTTCTTAAGGATTTCTTAATGCTCCCTGTGATAGAATACCGGTAATAAGGGAGGTCATGTTATGAAAAAAGCAATTATTTCAGCTAAGGGACTGTGCAAAAGCTTTGCACACAACGGCGGACAGGTCCATATCCTGACGGGAATGGACATAGACATATACGAAGGCGATTTTACCGTTATCATGGGTGCGTCGGGTTCGGGAAAATCCACCACTCTTTACGCTCTCAGCGGCATGGACAGAGCCACCGGCGGTCAGGTACTCTACAACGGCGATGACATAGTCAGGATGAGCGAGAAAAAGCTCTCTGCACTGCGGCACGGGGATTTTGGTTTCATCTTTCAGCAGATGCACCTGGTCAGCAATCTATCGTTATATGAAAATATCACTGTCCCCGGTTATCTGAACAAGAGCCGCAGTGCCGCGGATACAGAAAGATCGGCAAAGGAACTGATGGAAAAAATGGGTATTGCACATATCGCCTCTCACCTGCCCGGTCAGTGCTCAGGCGGTGAACAGCAGAGATGTGCCATTGCACGCGCTGTCATCAACGAGCCGAAGCTGCTGTTTGCCGATGAGCCTACGGGTGCCCTGAACAAGAAAAACACCACCGAAGTCCTTGACCTGCTCACCGAGCTCAACCGCAAAGGCCAGAGCATACTTATGGTGACTCATGATGCCAGAGCCGCATGCCGTGCCACACGCCTTATCTATATCGAGGACGGCCGTGTAATAGGCGATCTTGACTTGCCGCCCTACGAGCAGCACGAGGAAAAGAGCCGTGAGACCCAGATCGGTGCATGGCTTGCCTCCATGGAATGGTAGGTGAGGGTATGAAAGGCATAATAAAGCTTGTTCTGGCTGATATGAAATACAAGAAAGGCACTTTTATCGGTGTGGCCTTTCTGATGATGCTGATCGTTATGTCATTCACCGGATCTGTCAGCAATAGTGATGATCTGATCAAAGCTATAAACGCAGGCTTTGATCAGACTGACTGCGGTGACCTGTTGGTGCGGGTCTATACGGATATGCTTACAGATGATATTCGTGACACCATCGGCGCAAACCCTCATATCTCCCGCACAGAGTACAGGGAGATCCTGCTGATGACACAAAAGCCCCTTGTAAACGGCGAGGAAAAGGAAATATTCATGGAGCTGTCCGCGTACAACGGGACACTTCTTGTATTCAATGATGATTTTACGGCATTCCTTGACGGAGAAGAACCCGCACGGGGCGAGATATACCTGCCCTATAAGATGAAGACCCTTGTGGACAAGAATGCGGAAATAGTTTTCACAGCCGCAGATGATACCAAATTCACATTCACTGTAAAAGGCTATTATGAAGACCCTGTATTCGGAGCAACAACAGTTTCTTCAAATGTATGTGTCATCAATGAAGCAGACCATAAGGCTGTACTGGATCATACGAGCCATATCACTGACAATGCGAGAAAAATAATTTCCTGCTCGGATATAAATATCCACATTGCCGACGGTTATTCACCCTATGAACTGAAAAAACAGCTCAATGATGAGTGCAGCCTGATAGATATGAGCATATATTCTCCTACAAAAGAGGATCTGGCGGATAACATCAAGGTATTCTCCAATGTGGGAACACGAATGGCGTATGTCTATGTTGCCCTTCTTATCGTGATAGTTATAATCATAATGGCAAACAGCATATCCTCCGCTATAGAAATGGATTATACCACACTGGGGATACTCAGATCACAGGGCTTTTCACAATGGCAGATACGGCTTATATTCGTTGCGGAATACACCATATCACTGGTGGCAGGAGCTGTATCGGGACTGATACTGTCATTCCCCGCCTGCGGTGCGTTGATACGGCTTTTCATGCGCCTCACGGGCATGCTGACAACAACAGATATCTCCGTGGGAAAATGCGCACTGCTCTCTCTCGGGATAATCATCATCTGTATGATATCCGTGTTTTCAGCCACAGCAAAAATAGGCAGGATATCCCCTGTGCGTGCGATACAGGGCGGAAAAGATGAAGTGTATTTCGACAGCAGACTGAATGTCCCTCTGCGGCAAAATCAGCTCTCATTCCTTATCGCGCTCAGACAGATAACTTCAAATATCAGGAACTACCTTGGTGCTGTTGCCATAGTTACCATACTTATCTTCTTTCTTGTGAGCATATCGGCATTTGTTGACGGTTTTGATACCGATGCCATATTTACCGGGATGAGCGGAGATATAGAGCTTCGGAATCTTGGCAGCTATTCCCTCTCCGATAAGAACAGGACAGAGGATATTATACACGCTGTTGACAGCGGAGCGGCACTCAGAATGGAGTGCAGGCACCGTATGAACATTGAAGGCCAGCAGGTCACAGTCAGCACATACAGCAGGGAAGAAGACTATTTCAAAGCGATACAGGGCCGCACTCCAAAGTATTACAACGAGATCATGCTCACAAAGTCAGTAGCCCGCTCTGTAAACAAAGAGATAGGCGACACCGTCACTGTGAAATATCTTGATACCAGCCTTGATTTTGTGATAACCGGATATTTTCAGACTGTTTCCGAATACGGCGTTTATGCAATGACAACTCCGGAGGGCATGGACAAACTGGGATTTACTGAGATAAATTCGGCATATATCACACTTTCGGATATCTCCGCAAAGGATGTGATAATAAAGCGCCTCAATGACAGCTTTGATAATATCGAAGCGGCAGAGATGAAGGAAAGTGAGACCATAACCAAATACAAGGTCCTGATAGGCGGGCTCCTGGACATTATCGCATACGTTTTCTACGGTATATCCGTGATCTTTGCGGCAGTCATAGTCATTATGATGACAAGGACAGCATTTCTGAGAGAACGCATAGATCTTGGCATATACAAGTCGATGGGTATGACTTCACCTGTGCTGAGGACACAATTTGCGCTGAGATTTTTCGTGCTTTCTGTGACAGGCTCTGTTCTTGGCGTGGCATTATCCCTCCTTTTCACCGAACCCATGCTCGGATTCATGCTCAGGGCAGCAGGCCTCACGGATTTTACAGCAGGCATGGAGTCTTCGATGCTTATCCTTCCTTCTGTTATCGTAAGTATTGGTATATTTGCAGCGGCATATATCTCATCCTACAGGATAAAGCAGATAGAAGTACGGGAACTCATCACAGAATAGACCGGGTATCAGCATACACATTTCTAAGAAAATGCTGAATAAACC
>JAFPYQ010000209.1 GCA_017394475.1 Oscillospiraceae bacterium
GAACTCCTACTGAATGGAAATATGGAACCCGCCGCCTTAGAGGCGGGGGACATAGCTTGCAGTTATAAAGGTATACTATTGCTGTCATTGGATCATGATCCCTCACATTTTCCTGTCTGCTGATGATTCGCTCGGATTTTGTGCAAAAGCCCATATAATTCGCTCAGTTTTTGTGAAAAACCCGATTTTTTTCGCTGTGATTTTGTGCAAATACCGTTAAAATTCGCTCAGAAAATGTGGGAACGGCTTGACATCGGGCTTGAAATAGTGTATTATAAGATAAGGTGGTGATGTTTATGTATATGACCAGAAAAATTGACAGCTTCCTTAACAGCTGGAAGAATAATAAGGAAAGGAAGCCACTTATCGTCAAAGGCTCTCGGCAGGTGGGAAAAACCGAATCAATAAGACATTTCGCCCAAAATAACTATGACAGTTTTATAGAGATAAATTTTGTAGAAGAGCCAAAATATGAGGCTATACTATCAGACGGCTACAAGACCGATGATATCATAAAGAACATATCCCTGCTCGATCCCTCAAAACGATTCATCGCAGGAAAGACACTTATATTCTTCGATGAGATACAGAAATTCCCCGACATTGCCACAAGCCTTAAATTTTTCAGGCAGGACGGACGCTTTGACGTTATATGCAGCGGTTCCATGCTCGGAATAAATTACCGCATGATAGAAAGCAACAGCGTAGGAAACAAGCAGGACTATATCATGCGTTCCCTTGATTTTGAAGAATTTCTATGGGCAAAGGGATATGGAGATCCGGTCAGAGACAGTATGCTCACTCATATGCAGGAAATGAAGCCGTTCAGCGATACTGAGATCATCGTATTCCATTCACTTTTTATGGACAGCTGTGTCCTTGGAGGTATGCCTGCAGTAGTTGCAGACTATATCGAAAAAGGCACCTTTGAAGGTTCTCTTGAAACGCAAAGACAGCTATTGGAAGATTACAGGGAGGATATAAGAAAATACGCAGATGGTGCCGATCAGACACGCATTATAAACGTATTTAACCGTATCGCCCCACAGTTGGCGCAGGAAAACAAGAAATTTCAGATATCAAAGGCAGCCAGAGGTGCCCGTTTCCGTGACTACCGGGGTTGTATCGAATGGCTAGTGGATTCGGGCATAGTCAACATCTGCCATTGTCTTGATTTTCCCGAACTTCCGCTGAAAGGAAACTATGACGAAGACAGATTCAAGCTGTATTTTGCAGACAGCGGTCTGCTTGTGGCAATGCTTGACGATGAGGCACAGAATGATCTTCGGGCCAACAAAAATCTCGGAGTATACAAAGGTGCTTTGTATGAGAACATAGTGGGCGAGGCACTCGTAAAAAGCGGATACGATCTGTATTACTACCGGCGTGACGATTCCTCCCTCGAAGAAGATTTCTTCATACGCACAGCAGACCAGCTCATACCGGTAGAAGTAAAATCTGAAAACGGCAGATCAAAATCTCTCAGAACACTCATAAATTCAGATAAATACGGTGATATATCATCCGGGATAAAACTGATAAACGGAAATATAGGTGCCTCAGCCAATATTTTAACATTCCCGTATTTCTGCACATTCCTCCTGAAAGATCTCCTGAAAACCACCGATCTCGGAAAACACATCTGATCTCACAATATAAATGTCCATACACACTCAAACCGCCATCACAGCGGTATTTATGCACATAAACAGGCAGGCAGATGACGGGCGATATGTACACATCGCCAAATCGGCCGAAAAAGCTTGCATTATTTGTATAGATGTGATAAAATGAAAGTGTACATAAATGATAAGACGTAAGACCGGAGAGATCCGGTCTTACTTTCGTTTAATGAGGTAATAAGCTGCATGAGCAAGAAAAAAAGCAAAGGCGGCAATACCGCCGCAATAGTGAGCGAAATGGCACAGCCCATCGCCGAAAAGCTCGGCATGAAGATATGGGACGTCACTTATGAAAAGGAAGGCTCACTGTACTATCTGCGCGTATTCATCGAGCGTCCGGGCGGATCAATAGGCATAGATGACTGCGAAAATATGTCAAGGCCCCTTTCCGAGCTGCTCGACAAGGCAGACCCCATTGAAGAACAGTATATCCTTGAGGTGGGTTCTCCCGGGCTCGGCCGCATAATGCGAAAAAAAGAGCATTTTGAGGAATACACCGACTGCCCCGTGCGCATACGCTACATAAGGGAGCATGACGGGCTAAGGGAGTTCATCGCCATAATAAAGTCCTATGACGATGATAAAGGTATCCTTTCGGTGGAGACCGAAAACGGTCCTGCAGATATAGACCTGTCGGAAACTGCATTTGTCCGCCTGTATGATGACGAGGAATTTGAAGAATAAGGCAGACAGACGCATCAACATCAATATGATAAACAATCAGCAGGGGCAGCTCATCACAGCCCCGTCCCCTGCTCCATAATGTAAGGAGGAATCCGAAGTTCATGGCTAAGGACAGTAAAAATGAATTTTATGAAGCACTCGTTGC
>JAFPYQ010000210.1 GCA_017394475.1 Oscillospiraceae bacterium
ACATTCTTATAAATTATTTGTATATTGTGTATCACGCTGTATTTGATACAACATTTTTTCAAATAATTTGGTCATTATCCCAAAATTCGGTTTTTTAGCTACATTCAGAGGGCAGAATGTCGTTTTACGAGTTATCTCACACTGTTATCAGTATCTCATAACCGATATCCCACGGGCATCAGCGGTCTGTATACCGATACAGGCGGCTGACAGAACAAACTCCCCGCATACGGACACCGCCGGGATAACCGTCCCCTTTGCCTGCCCGACTGCAAAATTACTCTTGTAAAATACCGCAGAATAATGTATAATATAGTATGGGACTGTTTCACCCTGCAGCGGGCAGGAACAGTTCCCGCCGATACCTTTTGATCACGGAGGCAGTTCAATTGACCGATCAGAACCGCGCACCCATATATGAGGCGCTTGAAAGATATAACGATATGAGGGTGGTACCCTTTGATGTTCCCGGGCACAAGCACGGGAAGGGCAATCCCGAACTCACTGCATTTCTGGGGCAGACCTGCATGAATGTGGACGTAAACTCCATGAAGCCCCTTGACAACCTGTGTCATCCCGTTTCTGTGATACGCGAGGCGGAACAGCTTGCTGCGGATGCCTTCGGCGCGGGGCAGGCGTTTTTCATGGTAAACGGCACCACATCCTCGGTGCAGACCATGATACTCTCCACCTGCCGCGAGGGGGACAAGATAATCATTCCCCGCAATGTCCACAGGAGCGCCATCAACGCCCTTATAATATGCGGTGTCATACCCGTGTATGTGGATCCCGGCGTTGACAGGAAGCTGGGCATCCCGCTGGGGATGTCGGTAAAGGATGTTGTCCGTGCCATAAAGGAAAATCCCGAGGCAAAGGCCGTCTTTGTCAACAATCCCACATACTACGGGATCTGCTCCGACCTTGCAAAGATAGTCCGATTTGCTCACGCAGCGGGCATGAAGGTGCTCGTTGACGAGGCTCACGGCACTCACCTGTATTTCGGCAAGGATATGCCCGTCAATGCCATGGCTGCGGGCGCTGATATGGCGGCTGTGTCCATGCACAAGACAGGCGGCTCCCTTACACAGTCGTCATTCCTTCTGGTGGGTAAAAAGGCGGGGCTTTCCGAGGGCTATGTGCGCTCGGTCATAAACCTGACCCAGACCACCAGCGGCTCCTATCTGCTGCTCTCCTCACTGGATATTGCAAGGAAATACTATGCCACCCACGGTGCAGAGCTCTGCGCACAGGTGGTGAGGCAGGCAGAATACGCCCGCATAGAGGTCAACCGCATCGGCGGCTACTATGCATACTCCGATGAGCTGGTGAACGGGGACAATATCTTCGCCTTCGACAAGACAAAGCTGTCCATCTACACCCGTGAGATAGGCCTCACAGGCATCGAGGTCTACGACAAGCTCCGTGATATGTTCGATATCCAGATGGAGCTGGGGGATATTGGAAATGTCCTGGCCATCATGTCCCCCGGGGACAAGTGGAAGGACATCGAGCGCCTGGTATCCGCATTAGCGGAGATAAAGCGCCGCTTCGGCACCGCATCGAAAGCCCCCCTTGACCATGAATACATAAACCCCAGCATCATCCTCTCGCCCAAGGAGGCTTTCTACGGCCAGCAGGAGAGAGTTCCCATAATGGAGAGCGCAGGGCGCATATCCTGTGAATTTGTAATGTGCTATCCTCCCGGGATACCCATAATCGCCCCGGGCGAGCTCCTCACCCCGGAGATACTGGAAAACATCGACTTTTCAAAGAAACGCGGCTGCTTTATGACAGGCACCGAGGATATGGATATCGAATATATAAAGGTGATAAAATGAATGTCAAGGATCTTTTTGCTGTTATGATCTTGGCTTCCGTTCTTTCGCTGTCATGTGCAGTGCATATATATGCAGACGAGTATATTCCGGCGATCTATACGGAAGAGGATGAAGAAGATGACTGGTATTATGATGAACACGACTGCGAGGAAGCAGAGCATTATTATACCTATTCCGGATGGTACGATTTTGAATGTACGGCAAACCTTCATGGTGGATTTGCTATTCTTGATGGTGAAAAGAATATTTATATTCCCGAATGCTTTGACGTTACGGATATTCATGCCATAAATACGTATTCCGATGAGAAAAAGATAGAGGTCGTTTTTGCTCAGGATCAATATTCCACTCATGTACTTACGATCTATTACGGAAAGCCAGGTGAGGAATACGTAAAAATTATAAATGAGGGAAAGCCGTATAGATACAATAGCAAAAAGATCAGTAAAAGCGGCAGTGATCTTGCATGGGAACAATACGGACACTTTTTTATACTGAGAACCATGAACGAGAAAAAGCCTGATAAGACCTTTACCGATCTGAAAAAAGCATATTTCAACAGAGGTGTTGTTTTCAGGAATACAGAGAACGGTTCTGCTTACTTTTATATAGGTGAAGACGGAACACCCCGGACAGGATGGATAACCGATGAAACAGGAACATACTATGCCTTTAAAAACGGTTCTCTTGCAAAAAACACAGCAACAATAAAAGGCATAAAGTATGAATTTGACAAAAATCACATATTAAAGGGAAAATATACAGGCTGGGAGGAAAAGACGAAAAGCGGAAAAACATACTATCGCTACTATTCGGAGGGAAAGTATCTGACAGGAACACAGACAGTAAGTAAAAAAAACTATGTTTTCAACAAAAACGGATATACCAAAAAAGTGCCGCCGCAGGTTTCCTATGATACTGTTTTACTGTATAAAGATCGGATAGACAACGGGAACCATGTGAGTTCAACCGAACTGTGTGTGACTATGGATTATCCCGTTTATAATGAATTCATGACAGACAAGGAAAACGAATATTGCTTCGATCTTATTTTCGGAAAGGATTTTTTTGAAGAAGGCGGGATATATGTACCTTCATACTTTTCTGACAACTATTCCGATACGATAGTGCGAGCAGTGTTGTGGGACAAGAATTACGGCATGAGGCTGGACTTTCATGGAAGACACGGTATTGAACTCTCCGAAGAGATCATTCATGGTAAAAGCAATGTTGAAAAATATCTTGAATTTTTAGCCTCGGATGAAGGAAAAAATATTACAGTAAACGGTCGGCGTGTCAAGATACTGCCTGATGAGGAGCAGGGCGTTACATGGATATACACGGTCATCGGAGATGATTTCTATCTTATTTCCACAAATATCCGCAGTGATGACAAGGTGATCGAAAGTATCGCGACACTTGAATTTGTACCCTTCGGTACAGGTTTAATCCTCAGAGAAAGCGAGCTTTATTATCTTGATGAAAACGGAAAAGAAAAGACCGGCTGGCAGGAAATAAACGGACACAAGTATTATTTCAAGGCAGACGGAAGAGCCATAAGAGATA
>JAFPYQ010000211.1 GCA_017394475.1 Oscillospiraceae bacterium
AGATGGCTTTTTGGGTACTTTTATCTTTTCACTGTGCCTTGCAGCATGAAGTGCTTCAACAGGTGTGGAGCGTATGCTCCTCATGCCCGTTGCCACCGCAGAAACGAGTACCCACAAAAATCCGAGTATGATGGCAGTAACAAAGACATAGGCACGGATATCAAAAGATAGCATTTCGGCAAGATCATAGCCCAGATCAAGTGATGATGACAATACTATCCCCCTGAGAAGGCTGAATATCAGATAAGCAAGTGTAAGACCGAGCACAAGACCTGCTGCTACGCCCGGGGCTGCGAGCATCCCTGCCTCTATGCAGAGCATCTTGAATATCTGCTTCCTTGATGCACCTACGGCTTTGAGAAGACCGAACTGTTTTATCCTTTCCTTTGCGGATATCTCAAAGGAGTCATCGATAACAAGTCTTGCGCAGAACATAATGAACAGCAGGAAAAGATACATGACCGCGAAGAACAGTGCTGTAGAAAAATGAGCCTTGACTCCCCTGTTTTCTGCATTGAGGAGCTCCTGATTCATGCCGTAGTCAAAATCATCGATCTCGAGACCCACATTGTGGAAAGCCTTGTCCATATCGAAGTAATAGTCGTTGGCATCATCGGAAAATCGGGCGAGAAGATGGTCGTAGGATGTGGTGGAAGAGCGCAGACGGGTATCATTATAGCAGACCACGTTGCTCTTTTCGGTAAAGCCCGTAACAGTAAAGGATACCTCAACAGCGTTGGTTATGTCAAATGTATCGGAGAGTATCTGTGGCACAAGGTCGCTCTCTATGCCGTTGCCTTCCTTGTATTTGCAGGAGACTACAGTAGCCGTGACTGTCTGGCCTATCTGAGGGTAGCCCCACATATAGGCACTGCTGTTGGCGATGACTATCTCACCATCAGCTGTAGGCATACGGCCTTCTGTACAGGTCTTCATGGCATCGGGCAGCATCGTCACCTTGTCTGCATCCATTCTCAGGAACACATCGTTCACAAGATTTCCCTGTCTTACAAGATACTCCTGTGTGGCATCGAGTTCCTTCATCTTGTCCATATCGAGGTTGACGGTGGAAAGATAGGATGAAACACCGTATATCTCCGTTTCGCTGAAGATATCCATGTTCCTGATGCTCAGGAGCTGTTCCTTGTTCAGGGTGTTGAACACAATGTGATAGGTGCCGTTCTTGTTCTTGGCGATATTGAGAGATGATGCCCTGTAAACAGAGAGAGCACAGAGCAGCACCGTCATGAATGCCACTGATACCGTTATGGCTATCACTGACATTATGGTGTGCTTTTTCTGACCTTTAAGATACTTTGCGGTGATTTGAGAAAGATTCATAGTGATTCGTACCGACCTTTTCTTTTCAAAGTCGTAAAGGAATGGTTGGAATATCTCACAGCATCTTTTTCAGATACTGTCCGGTATAGCTTTTATCACATTCGGCGACTTCCTCCGGAGTGCCGCACACAACGACAGTTCCGCCGCCGTCGCCGCCTTCGGGGCCTAAGTCTATGATATGGTCTGCAGATTTTATGACATCAAGGTTATGTTCTATGACAAGTACGGTATTTCCCGCCTCGGTGAGCTTCTGCAGCACTTCAAGGAGCTTGTGTACATCCGCTGAATGAAGTCCTGTAGTGGGTTCATCGAGGATATAGATGGTCTTGCCGGTGGAACGCTTTGACAGCTCCGTGGCGAGCTTGACTCTCTGTGCCTCACCGCCCGAAAGAGTGGTGGCAGGCTGGCCTATTTTGATATATCCGAGGCCTACATCCTGCAGTGTCAGCAGCTTTCTGTATATTTTGGGGTGATTGGTGAAGAACTCTACGCCCTCATCTACGGTCATATCCAGGACATCATAGATGTTCTTGCCCTTGTAGCGTATCTCAAGGGTCTCACGGTTGTACCTTTTTCCGCCGCAGACATCGCAGGGTACATATATATCCGGGAGAAAGTGCATCTCTATGCGAACTATGCCATCGCCCTCGCAGGCCTCACACCTTCCGCCCTTTACATTGAAGGAAAAGCGTCCGCTGGTGTAGCCGTGTGCCTTCGCGTCATTGGTCTGGGCAAAAAGCTCCCTGATATCGTTGAATACTCCCGTATATGTGGCGGGATTTGAACGTGGCGTCCTTCCTATGGGGGACTGATCTATGGCTATGACCTTGTCAAGGGCGGAAAGCCCTGTGCAGCTCTTGAACCTGCCGGGTCTTGTCCTGGCACGATTAAGCTTGCCCTGCAGATATTTGTAGATTATCTGGTTGACAAGAGAGGATTTTCCCGATCCGGATACTCCCGTTACACAAGTGAATGTGCCCAGTGGGATGGAAACAGTGATATCTTTCAGGTTGTTCTCACATGCGCCTTTGAATACCAGTTTTTTTCCGTTGCCCTTCCTGCGTTCGGTTGGGACCGGTATCTTTCTTTTGCCGGAAAGATATGCGCCTGTGATGGATCTTTCACATTTCAGAAGATCGTCGAGTGTTCCCGAGCATATTATCTCGCCGCCATTGACGCCTGCGTAGGGGCCAATATCCACAATATGATCTGCAGCCCTGATAGTATCTTCATCGTGTTCCACCACAATAAGGGTATTCCCGAGATCGCGCAGACGGCGCAGAGTCGCGATCAGCTTGTCATTGTCACGCTGATGGAGACCTATGGACGGCTCGTCGAGTATATAGAGCACACCCACAAGAGAGGAACCTATCTGAGTGGCAAGGCGTATCCTCTGGCTCTCACCGCCAGAAAGTGTCCCTGCCGAGCGGGACAATGTCAGGTAGTCAAGACCTACGCTTTCAAGGAAGCTGAGCCTGCTCTGTATCTCCTTTATGATCCTTTCGGCAATGAGGAGATCACGTCCTGAAAGGCCGAGACTGTCGAAGAATTTTCTGCACTGCTTTACGGAAAGTTCGCAGACCTCCGATATGTTCTTATCCCCTACCGTTATGTTCAGTATATCCTTTTTGAGCCTTCTGCCCTCACATTCGGAGCAGGGCTCTTCCGACATATACTGCTCGATATCTGCCTTTGACCATTCGGAATTGGATTCCTTGTAACGCCTTTCAAGATTGGTGACAATGCCTTCAAAGGGCTGCGTATACTCACCCCCGCCGTAGGATGTGTTCCTGTGTAGGGTGAGCTTTGTAGTGCCCGTGCCATACAGCAGTGCATTCACGGCCTCTTCGCTCCATTCCGAAAGCGGAGCGGAGATGCTGCAGCCGTAGTGATCGGCGATACCCTTGAAATACATCATGGCGATGGAATTAGCGTCTTTGGTGTTCCATCCACTGGCTCTCACCGCACCCTCTTCGATAGAAAGGCTCATATCGGGGATGACAAGGCTCTCATCCACCTTTTTGTAAACACCCAGACCTGTACATTTTGGACAGGCTCCATAGGGATTATTGAAGGAGAACATTCTCGGAGAGAGCTCTTCTATGGAAACGCCGTGCTCGGGGCAGGCGTAGCTCTGTGAGAAGGTGAGATCCTCGCCTCCCTGTATGCTGCATACCACTACACCGCCTGTAAGTGCGGATGCGGTCTCGATACTGTCTGTGAGCCTGCTCTCCATCTCGGGCTTCACAACGAGCCTGTCTACGACTATCTCGATAGTGTGTTTCTTGTTCTTTTCGAGCTTTATCTCCTCGGAAAGATCATAGACGATCCCATCGACCCGCACACGAACATAACCGGACTTCCGCGCATTTTCGAATTCCTTCTGATGTTCGCCCTTGCGCCCTCTTACTATGGGCGCGAGTATCTGTATCCTTGTGCCCTCATCGAGGGAGGTTATCTTGTCAACTATCTGGTCTACGGACTGCTGTTCTATAACCCTGCCGCATACAGGACAGTGAGGTATGCCTATCCTGGCATACAGCAGTCTGAAATAGTCATATATCTCCGTGACTGTCCCTACTGTGGAACGGGGATTTTTCGATGTGGTCTTCTGATCTATTGAAATGGCGGGAGAAAGCCCTTCTATCAGGTCAGCATCGGGCTTGTCCATCTGCCCGAGGAACATCCTGGCATAGGATGAAAGGCTCTCCACATAACGCCTCTGGCCATCCGCATATATCGTGTCAAATGCAAGGGAGGATTTGCCGGAGCCCGAAAGCCCCGTCATCACCACCAGCTTGTCACGGGGGATGTCCACATCAACATTTTTGAGATTGTGCTCTCTGGCACCTCTTATGATTATCTTATCTATTGGCATAATTATAGCTTTAGGCACGGGGCGTCAGTCGAAAATGCCGAGCTCGCCGCCGTCGCGCATGGAATATGTCTTGTCTCCGCCGATGATTATATGATCCATAAGGCGGACATCTATTTCTTTGAGCAGATTGACTATCTTCCTTGTAACTGCCACATCCTCATCCGAGGGCTTTGGGCTTGACATGGGATGATTGTGGGCAAGAGCTGCCATTCTGCATTTATCGTTCAGCGCTTCGGAAAGTATCCTCCTGAAAGATATTTCCGAAGAACCGTTCCTGGACTCGCTCACCTGCGCTATGCTTATCATGTGCAGGTCTCCGTCAAAGCAGGCGAGCATAAATCTGTTCTCCCCCGCTCCCACGAAATACGGCCTGAACATATCAGAAAGAACAGTTGTGTTGTTGTATATGGTGTTCTTTCTGCTCTGACGGTAGTAAACACTGACCATCTGAGGTATAAGCCTGAACAGAACAGCTGTATTCTCCGTTATGCCGGGTATCTTTACAAGTTCGGATACATCCGCATCGAGTATGCCGCTGATGTTGCCGAAGCGTTTCAGCAGTGCGTATGCGGTCTGCTTCGTATCCTTGTAGGGGATGCAGTAAAAAAGCAGGAGTTCTATTATCTCATGATCCGCAAAGCCTTCAAGGCCAACTCTGAGGAAACGTTCACGGACGCGCTGTCTGTGGCCTTTCTTGCTGTTGTCTTCATTTACGGACGGAGGGGCTTCCACCGACATTTCCTGTATCTGCGCTGCTCTTTCGGTTATAGCGGCATCAAGTTCATCATCCATTATAGAGGATGCAAGCATTTCAAGTTTATCCATTTTCTGTATCAACATCAATATCCGTTATTTCAGTGCATACTCTCTAATTATACCACTATTATCGTGATTTCTCAATATATTTTTAAATTATTAGTGATATTGCACAATTATTTATTGCATACAGCGTGTATTTTACAGATGCGGGCAGGCGAAAAAGCTGTTAAAAATTCGTTGACTTTACAATTGTAATGTGATATAATTTAATATGTGTATATTTTTACAGCAATGCTGACCTGCATAAGCGGGTCTACAGGGGCGGCGGCTCAGGACACCGTCAGTAATGAAAGGCAGCTCTTATGATAACTGAAAACACAAAAAAGCTGAAAGAGTGGATAGAAAGCTCTGACAATATCGTATTCTTCGGAGGGGCAGGCGTATCGACCGAGAGCGGCATACCCGATTTCCGCAGTGTTGACGGACTTTACAACATGAAATACAAGTATCCTCCCGAGACTATACTCAGCCATACTTTTTTCTGCAATAACGTGGAAGAATTCTATATATTCTACAAGGACAAGATGCTCGCTCTCGATGCACGTCCTAACAAGGCTCATCTGGCTCTTGCAAAGCTTGAGGAGCAGGGAAAGCTGAAGGCAGTTGTCACACAGAATATTGACGGCCTCCATCAGATGGCAGGCTCAAAGAACGTCTATGAGCTCCATGGCTCCGTTCACAGGAATTACTGCGTGAACTGCTATACCGATCATCCCGCTGAATATGTGAAAAATTTTGACGGCGTTCCCGCCTGCTCAAAATGCGGAAGGCTCATAAAGCCCGATGTGGTGCTCTATGAGGAAGGCCTGGACCAGAGGACACTGAACGGCGCCATAAATGCCATTGCCGATGCGGATATGCTCATAATCGGCGGTACCTCTCTCTCAGTATATCCTGCCAGCGGACTTATCAACTATTACAGCGGCCATAAGCTGGTTCTTATCAACATGAGCCCCACACAGTATGATTCAAGAGCCGACCTGCTCATATCCGAGCCTATTGGTGAGACTCTGGGCTACTGCTTGGATATATGACTTTCGGAGGGAATATGATGCTGCCTCAGTTTTATGTAGATGATGTAATAAAGCGTTCCATTGAGGAAGATATAAATTATATAGACCTTGCAACGGATCTGCTGCTCGATGATGAAAAAAAAGCCCGGGCAGAATTCGTTGCAAAGGATGACGGTATTATCGCCGGTATAGATATGGCTCTGCGGGTTTTCAAACTGCTCGATGACACTATCGTGACAGAACGCCTGATAAGCGACGGCAGTGCGGTCAAGAAGGGCGATATAATAGCCGGCGTGGAGGGATCTGTCAAGACCATACTCAAGGGCGAGAGGACCGCACTCAATCTGCTCAATCATCTTTCAGGTGTGGCTACTGCTACGGGCAAGCTCGTGGCAGAGGCTAAGAAATACGGAAAAGCCCGTATAGTCGATACAAGAAAGACCACTCCCGGACTGCGTGCTCTTGAAAAGTATGCTGTGACCGCAGGCGGCGGTTTCAATCACCGTTTCAACCTTTCTGATGCGGCCATGCTCAAGGATAATCACATAGATGCCTACGGTTCTATAACAAAGGCTGTGCAGACACTGCGCGGCAAGATAGGCCATATGGCTAAGATAGAAGTAGAGGCACGCACCATGGAGGATATGCTCGAAGCCATAGAGTGCGGGGCTGATGTTATCATGCTCGATAATATGAACTGTGAGCAGATGGCAGAATGTGTAAAGGTATGCAGCGGCAGAGCCGTACTTGAAGCATCGGGCAATATCGACATAAACACTGTGGGAGCGGTGGCTGCCACAGGTGTGGATATCATATCCTCGGGTGCGATAACACACTCTGCAAAGGTACTTAATATTTCTCTTAAGATCAGAAAATAAGGCGGTATAGTTATGGCAGATACAAAGGCAAGTGCAAATTATATAACACATAAGGGAGCTAAGGCAGTAGAGCTTTATTCATCGGGATACCGTGCGATAGTACTTCCGGGTCTCGGCTCAAATGTCACCAGATTTACCGATGAAAAGCGCAATATAGATGTTTTCCGCTACAATAACGGAGTGGGACTGGCTGAGATAATGAATTCTCCAGAGATATGGGGACTTCCCACCCTCTATCTTCCCAATCGCCTTGACAAAGGCATACTGCACACTTCCGATGCAGTGTACCGCTTCCCTGTAAATGAGGAGCGTTTCGGCAATCACATCCACGGATTCGTTCACAAGCGCGCATATACCGTAAAGGATATGGGCGTAAAGGGTAA
>JAFPYQ010000212.1 GCA_017394475.1 Oscillospiraceae bacterium
TCTTCATTTGTGCACATATCACAATTTTTCAAATATCCCTTGATTTTATTTGACTGTAGATGTATAATCAATGTAGGTAATTTGAAAGTGTTTTCATTTTTATGCTAAGAAATCTGATGCGGATATACGCCGTTTTCTTTCATTTTCTATTGAAAGCACAGGAACTTCTTACAGAAAGCAGAAGTGGATATGAATATATACGATATTTCCGAGAAGGCAGGAGTATCCATCGCCACTGTGTCGCGAGTGATAAACGGCAACCCCAACGTGAGTGAGAAAACACGCTCAAAAGTGCTCCAGGCCATTGAAGAAAACGGTTACACTCCCAATGTGTTCGCCCGCGGTCTGGGTCTCAATACGATGAAGACCATAGGCATAATGTGTGCGGACTCCTCCGACCCCTACCTTGCTCATGCCATATACTATCTTGAACAGGAGCTGAGGAAGAACAACTATGATGCTCTTCTCATGTGTACGGGTCATGTGGCTGCCGAAAAGGCAAAGTGCGCGGAGCTCCTCATGTCAAAGCGTGTGGATGCGGTGATACTGGTGGGCTCCAACTATGTGGATGATGATGATTCCAACAACCGTTATATCTATAAGGTAGCATCGAGCGTGCCTGTAATGATACTCAACGGTATCCTGAACGGCACCAACATCTAATGCACCGCCTGTGATGATCACAGCGCCATAGCCGAGGTGACAAACCGTTTCTTTGCGGCGGGACGCAAAAAGCTCGTATACCTCAATAACTCCAACTCCTATTCCGCACAGCGCAAGCGCAAGGGCTTCATTTCCGCCATGAAGGCTCATGGAGTGACTCCCGATGAAAGTAATTTCATCCACATCTCCTCCGATGTGAACGATGTGAATGAGATACGCGACCTTGTAGCACAGAGCATACCCGCCGACTGTGACGGTGTCATCGCCGCAGAGGATATCCTTGCCATCGGTGTTCTTAAATACGCAAAGCAGAAAAAGATATCCGTTCCCCGTGATCTGTTCATCAGCGGCTACAATAATTCCAACATCTCCCTGTGCTGTGACCCGGAACTCACAACTGTTGACAACAAGCTGAAAAAGATATGCGTCCATTCGGTGAATAACCTTATGAGCGTATTTGCAGGGGATGAATCCATCCCCAATCAGACACTGTTTTCAGCTGATATCGTTGAGCGTGAGACCACGAAATTCTGATCCTTCACACTGTTATTCCCATAAAGGAGACTATCATGAAAAAATTCCTGGATAAAAACTTCCTTCTCGATACACCTACCGCACAAACACTTTTCCACGACCATGCAAAGCAGATGCCCATCATCGACTATCACTGCCACATCGATCCGAAGGAGATCGCACAGGACAGGCAGTTCAGGAACATCACCGAAGTATGGCTGGGCGGGGATCATTATAAGTGGAGGCTGATGCGCTCTGCAGGCGTGGATGAGTACTATATCACAGGCGGTGCTTCCGACAGGGAGAAGTTCGGAAAATGGGCAGAGGTGCTCTCCCGTGCTGTGGGCAACCCCCTCTACCACTGGTCACACCTTGAACTGCAGAGATTTTTCGGCTACTACGGCACTCTCACTCCCGATACCGCACAGGAGGTATGGGAGCTCACCGAGAAAAAGCTTGCCTCACCTGAAATGAGCGTAAGAGGGCTCATAAAAATGTCCGGAGTGGATGTCATCTGCACCACCGACGACCCTATTGACAGCCTTGAATGGCACCGCGCCATCGCAGAGGACAAGACCTTCGAAACAAAGGTCTATCCCGCATGGAGACCCGACAAGGCAATGAACATCGAAAAGCCCGATTTTCCTCAGTACATCGCCAAGGTCTCCGATGCAAGCGGCATCACTGTCAACAGCTTTGAGCTACTCATCAAAGCACTTTCCGCACGCATGGACTTCTTTGATTCCATGGGCTGCAAGGTATCCGATCACGGCAACAACTATGTTTCCTATGTTCCCGCCGACCGCGATGTTATCGAGGCCATATTCAGCCGCGGCATGAAGGGGATAGAGCTAACACCGAAGGAGATCGCCGAATACAAGACCGCATTCATGCTCGAACTGGGCAGGCAGTACAGCGCCCGCGGATGGGTCATGCAGCTCCACTATGGCGCAAAGCGTGACAATAACGTGCGTATGTATGACAAGCTGGGTCCCGATACCGGCTTTGATTCCATAAACAACTACGGCCCTGCTGCGGAGCTGGCTGATTTCCTCAATGCCCTTGAATATGACGGACAGCTCCCCCGCACTATCATCTATTCTCTCGATCCTCATGCAAATCAGGTGATAGATACTCTCATCGGCTGCTTCCAGTCCTCCGAAGCCGTTTCCAAGATACAGCACGGCAGTGCATGGTGGTTTAACGATCACAAGACCGGCATGACCGAACAGCTCACATCACTGGGCAATCTGGGCTATCTGGCAGGCTTTGTGGGAATGCTCACCGATTCAAGATCGTTCCTCTCCTATCCCCGCCATGAATATTTCAGAAGGATACTTTGCAACTACCTCGGAAATCTTGTTGAAAACGGTGAATACCCTGCAGATATGGATACGCTCGGTTCCATCGTTCAGGATATCTCATACAACAACGCAAAGAAGTATTTCCGTTTCGGCGAGTGATTAATATTCACAGCATATTGCAACGTCCTCCATCGGTATGCGATGGAGGACGCTATCTATGATATAACAAAGGCAGCAAATAGCTGCCTTTGTGTTTTTAATCAAAATCCGTATATCCTAATTCTTCGAGAATGTGATCTCCGTTCCTTAACTCTGTCTCACCTTTGTCAGTTTTGCAGCAGCAGTGTGAAAACACATACTCTATCACCTGACGGGCATAGAAAGGACGGCAAAGGTTCAGTATCACCTGTTCTCCCTTGTACAGACAGACGGTACCCTCCTCCGAATAGGCATCTATATCCATATTGGGAGCATATCGGGTGAAATATACTCTCACTCTGAGCTTTTCATTATCCTTCGGAACAAACAGATAATAGGAGTACGGGTAGTTTTTAAGATCGGACGCATCATAATGGTAAGCCCACAGATACGTTTCCCCGTCAAAGGTCATCTCTTTGAGCTTTGATCTGTTTTTCATGCGCAGATCTCCCTTGCCATAGCTGCAGATATCAGTCTGCATCACGGGTTTCTATCTCATCAAAAGGAACAAGGTTGCATTTCAGAGGCTTCGGCGCTGTTTCGGGCTCTATCATGGGCCAGGAGTTGTTTTCGGAGTCATATTGCATATACTCAGTTTTGGTCTGACTGCCGTACCAGGTGTCATTCCTGATGATGCCGCCTTCACACAGATAGAAATAGTATCCGTCACCGTTGGTCATGGGATTGAATGCGCCGAAATCATTGTGCCAGATGCAGATCTCCATAAACTTTGTAGCTTCGGAATCATCCACTATCCCTATAAGTACCTCATCGGTGCCGTCGCCGTCAAGGTCGGTGAGGTAGTAACCGAATCGGTTATTCTCATCCTGATACTCTTTGCATACACTAACGGGGAGCTCTTCCTTTGTGCCATCGGCTTTCTGTATATAACCGGAGGTGGTGACGCTCCTCGTAAGCTCATAAGTCTTTGGATCAAGGTTAGCCTTCCAGTGGGAATCACATTCTGCCTTGTAGTAGTCAAGAGTTTTATTGTACCAGTGCTTGGGTGCCTTGTTTTTGCCGATGGTGCCTGTGTTTCCCACATTACCGCCTGCGCACCCTGTCATAGTTATCGCGAGCATTACAGCTACTGCAGCTATTGCTGAAATTTTCATAGTATTCTCCCCTTTTATCTGTCCATCCGTATTTTTGCCCCGAGGCTGCATGAGCACAGGGACTGTCACAGATCTTCAAGTATATCGGTTATCGCTTTTATATATTCCTCGGTATGAAAGTACAGCATAACGCCGTGACCCATACCGTCAAATATTTTTTCCTCATAGTTCCTGAGATATTTTTTCAGCATCTCATGGGACTTCTTTGCAAAGGGCTCCTTGCTGCCGCACCACAGATACACCTTAGCGGCGGTATCTGCCACGAACGGGTCTACATGATATGTGTAGTTCTCGATGAGATTTGCCTTTATGCTGCTCTCTCTGCCTTTCATGAAAAGCATCGAGAACATGGTTGCCGCCTCTTTTTTATCTATCCCCATGAAAGCGCATACCTTTTCCATGGCGTCCGGGATCTTTCCGCCGTTCTTACTGATGCGAAGGAAGGCTTTGAGCCATAGCATCGCAGCCATCATCCCCTGATGTGCAAGA
>JAFPYQ010000213.1 GCA_017394475.1 Oscillospiraceae bacterium
ATAGACGGCACTGTTGAACTCATGACCCCCGAGGGGCTGGATATACCCCAGATCGGGTGGAACGTGCTTATAAAGAATCACGAATGCCCGCTCATGCAGGGGCTTGGTGATGATGAATATGTGTATTTTGTCCATTCCTACAGCGTACACTGCCCCGATGAGAATGTGGCTGCATTCACTGATTACGGCGGAAAGGTAACAGCCCTTGTGCAGAAAGGAAATGTCTACGGCGCACAGTTCCACCCCGAAAAGAGCGGCGATGTGGGACTGCGGATACTGAGGAATTTTGCAGCACTTCTGAAGTGATGAAAGTGATGTGAGAATATGAAGGAACAGAAACAGATGAGCCTTATCTTCCCCTATGATGACAGTGTATACAGGCATATGACCGACACCGCCTGCCATGATGTGGGACTGGATTCTCTCTGCAAGGAACTTTCCGATGATCCGAAGGAGCAGAAGCTCATCATGGATGTGATCTCCTCCATGACGGCAGATATCCGCGTTTCCGAATACAGACAGGCTGTCTTCGGAGATTTCCTTGCCCTGCCCGATATGTGCAGGCGTATGACAGAGCTTTTCGACAAGCTGGAATATCTCCGTGGCTATGCATCTCTCAAACGCAGCTCCGACGAAAGACTGGGAATTCTCTATCTGCTCCACAGGCTGAGCGAGCTCAATGAATACATCACCTGCGTTGAGGAGATGAATGACTGTCTCACCAAATCGGACATACATTCCGAAGGGCTCTGCCGTTTCCGTGATCTCATAGCCTCACTTTACGAAGAACAGTCCTTTTCCGAAATGAAAAAGGATATCTATGCCCTAAAGGAAAAGACAGCGGATATCCGCAGCGTCACAGTGGGAATAAATCTTACCGACACCTTTGAAGCGGAGTCTCTGGGGCTTATCTCCATAAACAAAAAGCCCTTCAGAAAATCCGGCGTGGTTTCAAACTTTGCGGATTCCGTTGCCAACAAAAACGGCATAAAGGATACCACCGAATGGAACGGAGATATGCACTATCATCAGGCTGACAGCAACAGCAACTTTTCCGTCTCATCCATCACGGATATACTGGAAGTCGGCCACAGACATAATATTGCCAATATGCAGATGCTGGCAATGGCAAGGCATATCTCAAAGGACACTACCACGGTAAATGTCCCCGAGGGCGATGGCATGAGGCGCTCCACCTTCTATCTTGAAAACATCACCAACAAGCTGCTCAATCATCTTGTGAAAAAGCTCAGCGAGACCCTTACCAAATATGTGGATACCGCTGTTCTCAATATATCCGGCTTTATCCCGGAATTTATCTATTATATCCGCTTTGCCGAGTTTGTGAACAGGTGCCGTGACCGCGGCATGTTGTTCTGCACCCCCGCTCCATGTGATGACAATGACACATCTATGGACACGCGCGGCTTCTATAACCTGAAACTGGCTGTGAACACAGAACACATAAAGGATATCGTCACCAACGACCTTGTTTTTGACAAAAACAACAGCATATACATCCTTACAGGAGCCAACAGAGGCGGCAAGACCACCGTTACACAGGCCATAGGTCTGCTGTTCGTACTGGCACAGGCTGGGATAACAGTCCCGGCGGATATGTTCAGATACCACCCTGTTGACTGTATCTATACCCATTTCCCTGCAGATGAGGACAAGACCATGGATCTGGGGCGACTGGGGGAAGAATGTGTCCGTTTCAAGGAAATATTTTCTTCCTGCACCGAAGACAGCCTTCTGCTGCTGAACGAAACATTCTCCACCACCTCATTTGAGGAAGGATATTACATCGCCAGGGATTCCGTCAAGGCACTTTTGTCAAAGCACTGTCGGGTAATCTACAACACCCACATGCACAAACTGGCTGCGGATGCTCAGCTACTCACCGATGAAAGCGGCATAGCCGGAGTATCATCCCTTGTGATGCAGAACGAAGGAGGCAAACGCTCATTCAGGCTCAAAGCCGCCGCCCCCGAGGGAATGTCCTACGCAAGGGATATTGCGGAGAAATACGGCGTTACCTATGAGATGCTTATGTCATCCGGCAAAGAATGATACATCTGTCTGTTGACAGTGAAAAGGAGAAACAATAACGATGAATAATATGTGGGAAGTCTACAAGGACACACTTGGCAGGAAATACCCGAAGCTCACAGAAAACATGAATAAAGGTGCATCTAACGATGATATTCTCCGATTTGAACAGACTATCGGCATCACGGTCCCCGATATGTTCAAAAGGATGTATAAGGCCAACAACGGCGATAACCAAGAGATGCTATGTGGCTGTATCCTCGGATTTCATCTTTATTCCCTTGATGAGATCCTTTATGAATGGAATGACTGGAAAGACATACCTGACAACAGTGATTTCAAAACATCCACACCCGATGGATATATAAAAAAGCGCTATACCGATCCCAGATGGATACCGCTCTGTGATGACAATGGCTCAAATTATATAGGAATCGACCTTGACCCCGTTGAAAAAGGGACAGTCGGTCAGGTGATCAATTTCGGCAGAGACGAAGATGACAAGATAGTTCTTGCAGATTCTCTTGATTCATTTCTTGAAAGACTGTGCAGAATCATTAACAGCCCCCACTTTTCACTTGAAGAATATGACGGTGAAGATGTTATCGTGCTCAATGGTCTCTATCATGTGATAGATTACTTCAAGAGCAGTGACGCAATAAAATAGTTTTTAGGACATGAATGCCCGCAGGAATAAAATCCTGCGGGCATTTTCACATCACAATATCATCAGTCAATAAACAGTGTTTATTAAAGCAGTCTGTTTATTTTGATACATTGACGGAAGGTATCTTGACAAACTCAACATTTGTCAGTTTTTCTTTAGCAAGTATTTTCTTTAGCTTTTCAGTGATTATAGGGATATTATCCTTGTTTTCAAAAACAAAGATATCACTGCCGTCCCATTTTGATTCGTCAAAGGCAAAGCCCTCAAAGTCCGGTGCTATATATTCAAGACTATTGCATACGGGACAATGAGGACACTCGCTGCCGTGGATATCCAGTGCAAGGCCGCAGGTGCTCTTTACCTGCATAAAGTAGTACTCGACCTCGCTTTTGTCCTTCCGGCTGCCGTTTCTCTCACGCCATTCCGTGCAGTTCATTGGGATAAACTCGCAGTTTGAGATATTGTTATTCTCAAATATCTCTTTTACTCGTCTGCTTACGGCATAATAACCGCTGATGTATGCGGTATCTCCTAATCTTTTCCCTTCAAGTATATAATCTAAAGGGCTTATAAATTCACGATGATTTCTGCCGCAGCATTCCGTTGTATTTCTTGTCACCGAAACAGATTTTACATAAGCCCAGCTATCTGAGGCTTTACAATCAAAAAAATAAAATGCCATTTTCCCCTTCTGTACATCCGCTGTTATTGAACGACCTTTTTTGCGTTATTTTGGATATAGACCATGTATGTCCTATCCGTTTACTTAAACCCTACCGCCGAAAAGCTCCCTCACTCTGGCGATACTACTGTTCATACTGTCAGCATCTATTATACCCGTTGTTTTGCCGAAGGATGTGGATTCGATGGTGATATCCCCATCATAGCCCATGCTGTTCACGAAGGAGAAAAGACTTTTGAAATCTATCTGCCCCTCGCCGATGTGCAGTGTTTTCAAACTGCTCCAGTCCTTGATGCCGCCTTTGTAGTCATTGATGTGAAGGTGAGCCACATGATCCCATACCGCCCTGTTCTCATCTTTGCATATATCCATGAGCTGACCGTGGAACTCCGCCATTTTCGTGTCAAAGGTAAAGGCGATGTCGGGATAGTAGTACAGCAGTTCTTTCAGTCGGCTCAAGGGGTCGGCATAGTTGCACACCACATTTTCCACTGTCAGCAGTAAACCGTACTTTACGGCGATATCACGCAGAGGAGCATACATCTTCATATTGTGCAGGAACGCCTTGTCGGAGTGTACGCCGTTCCATAGGTGGAGCACCAGTTTTTCCGAGCCGATGCTGCGGGCGATGATACAGTTTTTCTCAAACAGCTCCAGAGCCTTCTCGCTGTCGCCCTCCTCGTTTCGGCTTATGAGCTCCCCCACATCCTTTTCTATATGGAATGAGGGGAAGGGCTTGCCTATGGCATTCAGGCACTCAGAGAGCGCATCCGCGCAGCTGTACCAGTCATCATACATGAGCAGCTCAAAGCCGTCACAGTCTATTTTATCCGCAAGTCCTGTGAGCAGTCGGTAGTCCCTGCCGTTGGATCTGCCTATGAGCGCCCCTGTGGAGCATAGTATCCTTTTCATCGCCTTCCTCCTTCAAAGTCCTTATTACTGTTGTACGGATGCCATTTCGGGACATCCGTACCAGATCATACATCGTTTCTTGCAACATCCTCATAGGTCTCGCGCCTGATAATGACCCGTGAGGTACCATCCTTCACCATGACCGCCGCAGCATTGGGGAGTCTGTTGTAGTGGGATGCCATGGAATAACAGTAGGCTCCTGTGGCAAGAACTGCAACTATATCATTTTCCTCCGCGTGCTGCAAAGGCATATTCTCACCTATAAGGTCGCCGGATTCACAGGTGCGCCCTGCAAGAGTGATGATCTCATCCTTGGGCTTATCCGCCTTATTTGCCACTTCCGCAGTATACTCAGCCTGATAGAGGGCATATCTCGGATTGTCGGGCATAC
>JAFPYQ010000214.1 GCA_017394475.1 Oscillospiraceae bacterium
CCGCCTACTACGGTCTGAGAAGAAGCGAGGTGCTTGGTCTGAGGTGGGATGCTATCGACTTCACGAACAAGACGATCTCTATTCAGCGTAAGGTTGTCAGCGACTATGATGAGGATGGTCACAGAAAGCTCTATGTGGAGAATCGACTGAAAACCAATTCCACGAGAAGAACGCTCCCGCTGATACCGCACATTGAGAAAATGCTCCTTGATAAGAGAGAGCTTGAAGCACATTTCAGGAAGATATGCGGAAAGTCATTCGACAGGGAGTTCGAGGGCTTTATCTGCCGTGACAACTATGGCAAGCTGATCTCACCCGAATATGTGACAAGCCGTTTTCACTATGTCATTACCCAAAAGGGACTCCGTCACCTGCGTTTCCATGATTTGAGACATTCGTGTGCGAGTTTATTGCTTGCAAACGATGTTCCGATGAAAGCAATTCAGGAGTGGCTCGGTCACAGCAACTATGCAATCACGGCGAACCTTTATAGTCACTTGGAATATAACGCAAAGGTTATTTCTGCGGAGACTATTGCAAGAGTGCTTGACGGTGAAACGGAACAGCAGAGCAAAGCTCCTGCGGAGACTGCCGAGCCTGCACCTGAGAAGAAGTTCGCAAAGAAGTCGGCGGCTAAAAAGCCGTCTGCGAAAAAGACTTCGGACAAGAAATCTGCAAGCGAGAAGTCCACGGCAAAGACAACCGATCAGCCTGCACCTAAAAAGAGGGGCAGAAAAAAGAAAAGCGATACCCCTGCGAATACAGGTGAATTGCAAACATCAAGATTATAAAATATAATATCGAAAAATAGTTAGCGAGAAAAAGAGAACGAAAAAAGAGCGATTTTGGTAGAAAATTCGGTAGAAGAAAATCGGATTTCGATAATATATGTATCTACCGCAAAGTGCTGATAAACCTCATAAATACGGCATTTGAGCGAATCTAAATCGGATTTGTTCATATAATGTCATTGACTTAATCAGGACTATATGCTATAATCATATACACACTCCTTCACCACACAGGAAGATCCGTAATAAAGGACAGAGATATGAAAAATTCCAAAAGCCTGCTCATAACCGCAGTGGAGACCACCGCAGTAGCGGCATTCTCCTTTCTGATATGTTTTTTTGATATATTCGGCAATTACGATACCCTGCTGACAGACAGCCTCTACCAGTACAAACGGGGCATCAACAACAGGATAAAGATAGTTGGCATAGATGACCGCGCCCTGAGAGAGTTCGGCCCTATGGGAACATGGTCAAGACAGGTGTACGCCGATGTGATAAACGCCCTCGACGGTCACGCAAGCGTCATCACCTTCGACCTTATGATAACGGGAAATATGGATGAGCAGGGCGATGAAGCACTCTATGAAGCCTGTAAGAGATCAACGGTGCCTGTGGTGGCAGGTTCTCATATCAATTTCAACACCGTCTATCATTATACCGATTCGGGCGTTATCTATATTGACAACTACAATGTTGAAGCTGTGGATCAGCCCATTATGGCAGATGTGTGTGAAACGGGCTTTGTAAATACATTCCCCGACAGTGACGGCGTTATCCGTTCGGTACCTATCACATATAACTGCAATGGAGAAACAGCAGAGAGCCTTGCATACAAGACCTATGAGCAGTACTGCAAGGTAAATGACATCACGATGAACGAACCTGTCCTGGACGGCGGGCAGATGAACATATCCTTCTCGGGGCGTCCCGGGGATTATGAAAAGATATCACTCAGCAGCATACTGAACGGCGAGGTCGATCCCAAGGTGCTCAATGGCTGTATCGTCTTTGTAGGTGCGTATGCCACAGGTCTTTATGACCAGTACGCCGTCCCTGCAAGCTCGGATATCATGTTCGGTACCGAAATACACGCAAATGTGCTGCAGTCACTTATGGACGGCAAATTCCCGGTAAAGGCACACAGAGGGATGGTCTCCACCCTCAGTGCCCTTGTCGCTGCTTTGCTGTTCCTCATGTTCAAGAGAAGTCAGCTTTATATCTCCATCCCCCTCTCGGTGATGACCGCTGTGCTCTATATATTCCTGGGAACACAGCTCAACAATAAGGGGATCATGATACCCGTGCTCTACTATCCCCTGTTTGCGCTCACAGTCATAGTTCTTGGGATAGTTCACCACTATATTTCCGAATATGCGGAGAAAAAGAAGATATCCGAGGTGTTCAGAAAATATGTGGCACCGCAGGTAGTCGATGAGATAACAGGCAAGGGCGGCTATTCCATCAGGCTCGGTGGTGAAAGCCGCGATATCGCAGTCCTGTTCGTGGATATAAGAGGATTCACTCCCATGTCGGAAAACCTGGAGCCCGAACAGGTGGTAGATATCCTCAACAGCTATCTTGAACTCACCACCAACTCCATCTTCAACAACGGCGGCACCCTGGATAAATTCATCGGCGATGCGACGATGGCAGTTTTCAACGCTCCCTTCGATCTCGATGACTATGTATTCAGAGCCTGCAAGACCGCCCTTGACATAGTGGCAGGCGGCGATGCGATAGAGAGCAAGTTCCTTGAAAAATACGGCCGCTCGGTAGGCTTCGGAGTGGGTGTGAACTGCGGCAAGGCAGTCGTTGGCAATATAGGCTGCAGCTTCCGAATGGACTACACCGCCATTGGCGATACGGTGAACACCGCCGCCCGTCTTGAAGCAAATGCAAAAAGAGGGCAGGTGCTCATAAGCGAGGAAGTATACAAACAGGTGAAGGACAGGGTGACTGTCGAACCCATAGGCACCATCCCCCTGAAGGGCAAATCAAAGGAAGTGTTTGTCTATTCCCTCACGGGCGTTAAGGAAGAAGACGCGAAAGCGGATGAAACAGAAAAGTCCGATGACAACCCGGAACAGCCCGCTGATAATACATAGACATATGCCCGCAGGCTGGTCTCCTGCGGGCATCATTTCATCCTGTGATCGAAGGGATCACCTTTTCTTCAATGAACTGCACCCTGTTAAAGATGCGGGGCTTGAATGTCCCTGTTATGCCTACGGAGATGCCCTTTTCAGCATCTGCATAGATGATGTTCCCGCCGTCACCTATTGCTGCGAATATATCCCTGTCCTTGTGCGGCCTGTACCACAGATAGCCGTACTGCATGTTCCCGAACCGCTCCCCGAGCTGTATATACGGGGCAGTCATCTCCTCTGTCCATTCCTGTGATACGATCCGCCTGCCCTCATATACGCCGCCGTTAATACACATACTGCCTATCTTCGCCATGTCTCTTGCGGAAAGGCACAGACCCCAGCCTGCTGTGACCACCCCCTGTGGGTCGGAATACCATTCATTCTTCCGCGGTGCCTTGTTCATGAGGAAATCGAACTGATCCTCCTTTGAGCTGTCCCCGTGTATGACATGTCCGGGTATGCCCAGAGGCTCAAAGAGATACTTGTTTGCGATGTCGATGCATTTCATGCCGCTTGCGTTCTCCAATACTCCCGCAAGGATCTGGATACCCAGGGATGTATACCTAAACTCCCCTGTTATCCCTTTTCTTCCGCCCAGAAAGTCCAGTGCCGCTCTTGTCCAGTCATCTGATGTGCATATCTTTGTCCACGGATCGGAACGGAACTTGTAGGGGGCTGTCATAGTCAGCAGATGATAAAGCGTCACATCATATATGGTCTTTTCTCCCCGTTTGACGGTATGATCCGGGAAAAACTCCATCACCTTCGCATCCATGCCGCTGATATGCCCCATGTCCCGGACTATGCCCGTCAGCAGAGCCATCACACCCTTTGTGACGGAGTTCACATTCACCGCATCACGGGTGCTGTACCCGTGCCAGTTGTCCTCATAGACGGTCTTCCCGTCCCTTATCGCATATATCTGACAGATATTGCTCTCATTGCCGTCTGATGCGGCTATGTATGTATGCAGTTGTTCTGTAGTCATTACGTTCTCCTTCAGACAATGTACGTACAGTTAACGTTATTAAGAGCTCTTTATGTTCATTCTATCAGAAATATTTTTAAATGTCAACCAAATAATTAGTAATCAATTTAAATTTCCACTGTTTTCCCGAAAAATCGTCACATTGCACAAAAGCCCGACATCTGCTGTCGGGCTGAACGTGATGGTCTGTTTCAGTTTATCCGCGGATCCTTTCTGTTTTCAAGGAACTCTGCTATATTGGCAAGATATATTCGGGCAATATCGCTCTTGATGGTGTGGCGCTTGGTGATGTAGCCAATATCCATCATCTCATTGGGATTGTCCCCATCCTCCTCAAAGGGTATCATGGCAAAATCATTGCCGTTCAGTTCCTCACTGATGATCCCCGAGCACAGTGTAAAGGCATTGAGCCCTATCATCAGATTGAGATTGGTCGCACGGTCCGAGGTGCGGATGAGACGCGGATATTCCCTGTCCGAAAGTATCTCCTCCGCAAAAAAGCCCGATGCGTTCTCACCCTGTTCAAATACAAGACAGGGATAATCAAGAAGCTGGGAGAACGATATCTGACTTTCCTTTGCCAGCGGATGACCCTTCCATACATAAACATAGGCACGGCATTTTATAAGGGAGGTAAATTCAAGATCATTGGCTTTGAGTATCCTGTCGATGACCTTTTCATTGTATGCACTCTTGTATATTATCCCTATCTCGCTCTTTGAGCTGCCCACATCCGATATCACCTCGGGTGTCTTCGTTTCACGCAGTGCAAATTCAAATTTAAGGGTATCGAACTGCTTCACGGTCTTTACAAAAGCATCCACAGCAAAGGAATAGTGCTGTGTGGAGACACCGAATTTCTTCTTTCTCGAACCCTTTGCCGAGTATTTGTCCATAAGCAGTTCATACTGCTGATAGACCTGCTTTGCATAGCTCAGGAACTCCTCTCCCTCGGGAGTGGGGACTATCCCCCTGCTGTTGCGCATGAATACTGTTATGCCGATATCATTTTCAAGTTCCTTTATTGCGCTTGAAAGTGAGGGCTGTGATATATAAAGCTGCTCTGCTGCCTTGTTGAATGAGCCTGCCTGCGCCACGGTCAGCACATATCTTATCTGCTGCAATGTCATCTGTCATCACTCCGCATCCCGAAAATGATCTCAGTCATCTTCCCTGATATACATGATCTCACGCATATCCTTCCCGCCTATGTTATCATCGAGGAAGTCACCGTTTGCGGTAAATCCGTTTCTTTCATAGAATCTCCTTGCCCGCACATTTTCCTCGAGCACCCAGAGCATTATCCTGTTATATCCCATTCGGCGCAGTTCATCGGTGCATCTTTCAAAAAGCTGTCTTCCACAGCCCTTTCCGATATTATCCGGGAGCAGGTATATCGATACCACTTCGCCCCAGTCCTTATATTTTTCCCAGCGTGATGCACAGA
>JAFPYQ010000215.1 GCA_017394475.1 Oscillospiraceae bacterium
AAGATAATTTGACCTTTGAAGAACATCTAAGAAATATCGACGATACCGTGAAAAAGCTCCAGAACGGCGATGTGGAACTTGAAGAGGCTGTAAGGCTCTACAAAGAGGGGACAAAGCAGGTAGGCGAGTGTCTTGAAATGCTCAGAGCTGCAAGAGAACAGACCCTTCATATTGAGGTCGAAGAGGGCTCTGATAAATGAAATATACCGATCTTGTGAATGAAAGACTGGAAAAGCTGCTTGAAAACAGCTATCCGGATGTAAGGAACAGTTGTGCCGAGGCTGTCAGATATTCCATCAGTGCAGGTGGGAAGCGGCTGCGGCCCGAACTGCTGATAGAATTCTGCAGGGCTTACGGCGGGGATATCAACAATGCCCTTGATCCCGCCTGTGCGCTGGAAATGATCCATACTTTCTCACTGATACATGATGATCTGCCCTGTATGGACAATGATGATATGAGAAGAGGCAAGCCCTCATGCCATATTGCATACGGAGAAAGCACAGCGCTGCTCGCAGGAGTGACACTTGAAAACGAGGCATACAGGATAATAGCCGATCATGTGGCGGATCCTGCTATCGGGATAAAGCTGATAAGCTGCCTTTCAGAATATGTCTCCCTTGACGGGATGATAGGCGGTCAGGTCATAGATACGGTTTCCGATGACCTTTTAGATGAGGAAAAGCTGTTGTATATGTACAGCCTGAAAACATCCGCGCTGTTCTGCGCTGCCTGTGAGATGGGCTGCATCTGTGCGGGAGCGCCTGTGGAGACTGCCCATGAGTATGCGCTTTCTCTTGGTCTGGCATTCCAGCTCATAGATGATATCCTTGACCTGACAGGCGATGAAAAGCTTCTGGGAAAGCCCGTAAAAAGCGATATAGAACAGGATAAGAAGACATATCCCATCCTTTTCGGGATAGACAGAGCCAGGGAGAAAGCCCGCAAAATGACAGAAAAGGCACTTAAAGCGACAGAGCACATACCGGACAATGAATATATAACAGAACTCACAAAAAAACTGCTGAACAGAGAATACTAATACCAAAGGAGCCCGGAACAACTTGTATAATTATATCCTTGTAACAGCCGTTCTTTCATGGTGGCTGTCCCAGATAATAAAATTCTTCATAAATCTGGCTAAGTATAAAGAATTCAATTTTGAAAGACTGACAGGTGCGGGAGGATGGCCATCCGCACATTCATCTATGGTTTGTTCCGCCTGTGTTGCGGTGGGCCGCGTCGAAGGGGTAAACTCAACTTTTTTTGCCATAGTATGCATCTTCTCGCTCATCACTATGTATGATGCCATGGGTGTACGCCGTGCGGCCGGTCAGCATGCAAAGGAAATAAACCATATAAACAGCGTCCTTTTCAATCCCAAGGATATCAAGGATGCCATGGAAACAGGCGATCCCCTGGGCCATATAGTAAAGGTGGCCAATGAAAACTACAGCCACATGAAGGAATATCTGGGACATACTCCCTTTGAAGTAGTCAGCGGTGCTGTAATAGGCGTGATCTTCGCGTTCCTTATGCCTATGAGCATTTAACGGGGATAAAATGATGATGATAGATAGAATGAAGCTCCCAGGTGATGTAAAAAAGCTGTCGGTCTCTCAGTGTGAGAGACTCTGCGGGGAGTTAAGGAAGCTCATAATAGAAGCGGTCAGAAAAAACGGCGGACACCTTGCCTCAAATCTGGGCACGGTGGAGCTTACCGTAGCTCTGCACCGCTGTTTTTCGTCACCCCGGGACAAGATAATATGGGATGTGGGGCATCAGTCCTACGCTCACAAGCTGCTCACGGGAAGAAAATCACTTGTTGATACCCTGCGCAGAAAGGGCGGCATAACAGGCTTTACCCGACCTTCGGAATCAAAGCATGATGCATTCATATCAGGCCATTCCAGCAATTCCATATCCGCTGCCTGCGGCATCGCACGGGGCATGAAGCTTCGCGGTGATGATCACAAGGTCATAGCCATCATCGGCGACGGTGCATTCACAGGCGGTCTTGCATACGAGGGTCTGAACAATGCCGCAGGTCTTGACAATCTGATAATCGTGCTCAACGACAATGAGATGTCTATCTCAAAGAATGTGGGCGCCATCGCAAAGTATCTCTCCTCCATCAGAGGGCGCAAGAGATATATCCAGGTCAAGAATGCGGTAGCCAGGACCCTTGACAAGACTCCTGTCATCGGTGAGCCTGTCAGGGAGCTGATGGTGACTTCAAAGGATATGGTGAGGTTTTTCCTATATCGTTACGGCGGTTTTTCGGGCTCCACCATGTTCGAGAATATGGGCTTTGTGTATCTGGGACCTGTGGACGGGCATAATATAAAAGAACTTTCCTCTTTCTTTGAATCCGCAAAGGCTATAAAGAAGCCTGTTCTGATACATATAAAGACAATAAAGGGCAAGGGATATGCTCCTGCAGAGGAAAACCCCGGTGCATTCCACGCTCTTTCTCCCGGAGAGCTTGATACCAGCGAACCCGGAAGGATATGCTGCGATACATTTCAGCAGCCATGGGCAGGGAACTTACAGCCCTGGCAAAGGAAGACGACCGCATCTGCGCCATCACTGCCGCTATGAAATACGGCACTGGTCTCAACACATTCGCATCGGAATTTCCCGAACGTTTCTTTGATGCCGGCATTGCCGAGGGGCATGCCGTGACCTTTGCAGCAGGCCTTGCAAGCATCGGGTATATCCCCGTGTTTGCAGTATATTCCAGCTTTCTGCAGCGCTCCTATGATGAGATCATACATGATGCGGCGATAGAGAACACTCACATCGTGCTTTGCATAGACCGTGCAGGATTTACAGGCGAGGACGGGGAGACCCATCAGGGAATATTCGATGTGGCGATGCTCTCATGTATCCCGAATACCACCATCTATTCCCCGTCAGATCATGATGAGCTCAAAGAGGCACTGCGCTGTGCTTTATATGAAACAGAGGGTATAGCTGCTGTCCGCTATCCCAAGGGCAAAGTCCCTGTATCCCACAATGAAAAGACAGTGGCAGAAAAATCCCACACCTTCACCTCTAACAACAAAAAGACCCTTGCCGTAGGCTACGGAAAGGTTGGAGCAAGGCTCGAAAACAGGATAAAGAACGCCGATATCCTGCGACTCAAAAGGATACACCCGCTCCCCGAGGATGCCCTTACTGTATGCATGAGATACAAGAAGATACATTTCTATGAAGAGGGCGCTAAAAATGGCGGCATAGGCGAACACCTTGCCTGCGCACTGCTTGCTAAAGGCTATAAAGGCAGCATCACTATACATGCCTATGACGGATTCATGCCCTGTGCCACCGCAGACGAACAGTTAATGGCTGCAGGACTTGATGCAGAAAGGGTCGAATGATAATGGCAAAGGTCTTTATGATGTGCGGCAGGATATGCAGCGGAAAAAGCACATACGCCCAAAAGCTGAAACAGCAGTATAATACTGCTGTCTTGTCGGTGGATGAGATAACCCTGGCACTGTTCGGTCAGGATGCTGGTGATATGCTGGACACCTATGTGGAACGCACAGAGGAGTACCTGTACAGAAAATCCACAGAGCTTGTAGAAACTGGGATAAACGTCGTTCTTGACTGGGGATTCTGGCGGAAAGCGGAAAGGGACTATGCACGGGAGTTCTACAGCAGCAGAGGCATAGAAAACGAATTCGTCTATATCGACATATCCGATGAGGAATGGTACAGGCGCCTCGAAAAGCGCAACAAGGATATTTCCGAAAACAAGTCCGATGCCTATTATGTGGATGAAGGGCTGGCAAAAAAGTTTGAGGACATATTTGAAAGACCCGCTCCCTCAGAGATAGATACCTGGATAAATGGGTAAAAACGGAAATGTATCAAACGCCTCAGAATAAAAACCAGCCGCACACAAAAACATCTCTGCGTTGTTTTTCTGTGCGGCTATTTCTGTAATAGCGAGTTTTTTACAGTCCGTTCTTTTATCGGATATGCTCAGTCCTTGTGACCGTGAACCCTGCATTTTCATACATACGGACTGCATTTTGATTCCACTCTGCCACATGGAGCGTGACAGGATCGCTGTTTTTGTGCCTGATATGGTTTATTGCCCAGAACAAAAGCTTTTTCCCATAGCCTTTGCGTTGATATTTCCTGTTGACGATAAGATCATCTGTCTCATTCCCGTAACAGGCGACAGAGCCTATTATATCATCTCCGTTCAAGAGCAGAAAGATATCATCGGTCTTATCTGCTATCTGATCGTAGGTGCTTAGAAAATCGTATGGCTTTACATCCAGCGCCTTGCGCATATCATAGAAGCACTCGTTGTAAATCTTCATATACTGTGAAAAATATCGTTTATCAAACGGTACGCATTCTATATCACAGGGAATGAGGTCACTGCGGGTATATGTCATTTCGTATACTGTGAATCCCATATTATCTCCCATCCGAATTTATCATATACCTTTCCGATCTCTGTTATCAGCTTTTCCCCGAAGGCCCATATCTCCTGCCGCCAGGGATGCCCGAGATAACCGAACTCAAAATCTTCCTCAATGAAGAAATAGTAATCACCATCGGGATAGAATGACGGGAAATATGCCTTGTATCCGCCGCCGCTATACCTTCCATCCTCTACGAACTGCGACTGCTGTTCCGAAATATCCCCCGGATCATAAAGAAATGCGGAATGCTGCCAGTCCAGGGCGTATATCCGTTGCCCTTCTTTGGTTATTCGGATAAAGATATCTCTTATGGTGCCATTAAGTATATCTAATTGAGCCTCTGTCATATTCTCTATGCCATATACCACATAAGGTCTGTTTATCTGAAAGGGGAGTCTCATACGCATAGAATGGCACCGATCGTAATATGACGGAGAAAATTTCAGTATATCATAAACCTTTTCCCATATCTCATCGTATGCCTGTCTGTCTGTTATCACCATAGGTTTTTCCTAATTCTATACACAGGGGATACACGCTCACAGCGGCTGTCTGTATCTTTTAATAGTTTCATCAGACCAAACATGGACCTCGATGTACCTTTCGGGTCCGTGAGCACCGTCATCGTTCCATTCCTGCGGCAGCCCGTATTTTTCTATGATGCCCGGTATCTCCTCATAGGTATATACTTGTCTTCTGTACTCTTTCCCGTCATTTACAAGTGGACTGAATGTGGGCATGGAATCCCCGTAGGTAAAGGACAGTGTCCGCACATCAAATTCCTCTATGGGTATCTTTACATGATCGCCCTGTTCGTACCATGTACTGAGCCAGGGACTGTGCTCCACTACCATATAATAGGGCGTAGTAAGCTCTGCTTTGCCGCCCTTTGCGATAAACTCCCTGCGCAGTATGGCCTCGCATCTGCGCCTTTTCTCAATATAATCCTTATCCCGCTTTGCACACATGGAATCGGGACGCATGGCTTTTATATGTTCAAGTATGCTTTCAGACTCTTCTTTTTCAGCTGCCGTCAGGCTCCTGAAAGCTCCCGAACGTTTATCAAAATAATGATACAGATACATAGCTTTATTTTTATGAGGCAATATCGTCATAGGGTGTTTTCATATCCGAGAACGGGTCATATTCGCTCGATCCGACTATCATGCGCCTGCCGTCCTTTGAGATAAGGTATATCTCGATAAGAAGATCATCTTTATCCGCTCCCTTGAATACCTTTTTCCCCGCTTTGTAATTAAGTGAGCTTTCTTCAAAGTCATCAAGCACCACGGTCTGTGTTGTACCATTACAGGTAACATCCGCTTCAAGCCTTTCAAAATCAGGCATTGCCGATATATCGAAACGCAGGGCATATATGATGAGATATCCTTCCTCCGTATCAACAGCCACTATGCCGTTTTCCTGATACATGCGCTTTGCAAGGGCATCATTTATCGAGAAATCACAAAGACCGTCCATAAAATCAGAGTTCTTGTTGAATTCACCTGCCAGATATTCCAAACCGTATTCTTCCAGAAGTGTGGGAGTATCCGAGTAAAGATCGGTGCCGAGCCCCAGTCTGTCGCCCTCTATCTGTACACCAAGTGCCGAAAGGGTCGTAGGGAACATATCAAGGGTGGAGTAGTATCTCGTTTTGCCGTTGTACTCCTTGGGAGCGTTTATCACTGCGGTGTATGTACGGCGCTGATAATTGCTGTCTATCCCGTTGCAGTAATCGGTATCCATCGTGGGATGATCTCCGCTGAGTATCACGGTGGTGTTTTCATAAAAAGGCTGCTTTTTCAGCCATTCAAGAAATCCCGCTATCTGCCTGTCAGAGCAGGCATAGACATTGGAGTAGCCGTCTTCGAAGTCGTCGCTGCAGAGAGCGCATCTATGGCCGTCCTCAAAGTGAGTATCCACGGTGAGCATAGTGTAGTTAAAGGGCTTTCCTTCCTCATAT
>JAFPYQ010000216.1 GCA_017394475.1 Oscillospiraceae bacterium
CTTGACACCCAGGGCTTTCTTTGTGAACATCCCTGCGAATTTGTCCAGTTCGTCAAGGGTGTAGCCCATTTTTTCGAGGAACGGCAGCGCTGTGTCATTGAACTCTCCCGCCATGACACGCTTTGCCAGCTTGTCGCAGGCTGAAATGACAATGGCTGTATCAAGTGCGGCAGTGGTCTTCATGATATAGGAGGGCAGTGCCTTTATGAGCCTGTCCTGATATTTGTCATCATACAGCTTTCCGTCAAAGATGATCATACCGCGCCCTCCTTGAGATATTTCTCTGCCCCCTGTGCGCAGGTCCTGACACCCGATGCACCCACTCTGCCTATTATTTCAAGGGTGGGAGACTTACAGCCACAGGGACACGGCTCATCATGGATGATGCCCAGATCATCAGTGACTATGCTGCAAAGCGGGGATGTAGTGAACAGAGGCGTTATCAGATCGACTATGCCGACATTCCCGTGAGGCAGAGGTTCAAGGGTATCCACATCGCGAATTATGACGCGGCTGTAAACGGGGATATGGAACCGATGACAGCGGCAGTCGGTGTAGAGTATGGGGTGCTCTGCCGCTCCGAAAAACTCGAATATCCTGCTTTCGGGTATGCCAAGAGTTTCCCGTGCAAGGCGGTAGAACTCCTCTTTTTCCGGGCGCTCCTTGTAGTGGCTCTTCCAGCCGCCGCCCAAAGCTATCAAAGAGCCCTCCGGCATTTTAAAGCGGAGCTTCCGTCTTTCAAGCTCCCGCATGAAGAAATATGTGTAGGCGGGGAATCCCATAGTGCGAAGCGGAAAGCCGGATGATTCGCTCCTTTTAAGAGCGGCTATTATCTTTTCCGGAGCCAGCCTGTATTCGCCGTTTACCCGTTCAAGGGCGAAGGTTCGGCTGACAGCGGGCGCCATCAGCGTGAAAAGATAGGCAGTCTTTGCGGCTGCTGCGGTATTCTCGCGGTCGGGGCGGTAGCCGAAAACTATGTAGTTGACAGGCACTGCGCTCCACAGCTTGTGGTATTTGCCCACATTTATGCACATCACCAGATCATTCAACATAGTGGGGATATCATAGCCCACCGTGGTGGCTTTCCCGGATGTTCCCGAGGATGTGGCAGTCACCAGCGGCTCAGAGGACTCTGTGACAAGGCTGTGGCGTTTGAGGTACTGTGTGGTCAGGAATGGCAGCCTTGCAATATCTTTCACAGTATGTATCGAATACGGGTCAAAGCCCTTTCTGTCCAGTATGGATTTATACTGTTGACAGTTATTGTAATGATATATGACATTTTCACGCATGGCTTCCGCAAAAAGCTCATCACTGCCCGAAAGGTCATATATATCACGCAGTCTGAACAGCTTTTCCGTTTTGTTCATAGTCGCTCCTGTTGGTATCAGAGTATCTTCATCATTCCAAGGGCTGCCCTGTCGCCGGGGCAGAATTCATACATACCGGTCTCATCCGCAGTGATCCAGCGGTGATCCTCATGCTCGTTGAGTATTATATTCCCCGAGACGATGCTGCACCGTATGAATACTATCTCATGCTCCCCGTTCCTCACCTTGGCCAGTATCTCTGTGGGTTCTACCTGTATTCCCAGTTCCTCCATACATTCCCATATGATGCAGCTGTTGAGCGTTTCTCCGTTTTCTGTCTTGCCTCCCGGAAATTCCCACAGTCCGCCGTGGTTTTTCCCACGGGGCCGCTTGCAGATGAGGAATCTGCCATCCTGTGCAATTACTGCTGCTGTTACTGTTATCATCGCTGTACCTGCCATCACTCAAAAAATTTTATGGGCTGTCAGTTCATGCTGCCCATTCTGTAGCCCCCCAGGTCAAGGGTCACGAACCTGAACCCCATGCCTTTGAGTGTCCTGTTTATCTTATCTGCGGTTTCGGGTTCGGTCATCCGCGGTATATCAGCGATATCCGTTTCTATCCTGGCGATATTTCCGTGAACACGCACCCGCAGCTGTGAAAAGCCCAGGGAACGGATATATCTCTCCGCATCTCCTGCCATACAGAGCTTTTCGACCGTGAGCCTGTCTCCTGTGGGTATGCGTGTGGCAAGGCAGGCAAGGGCGGGCTTGTCCCATGTTTCAAGCCCCATCTCTTCGGAAAGCTGCCGTATCTCCGCCTTTGTGAGACCCACCTCTCTCAGGGGGCTCTTTATGCCAAGCTCTGACAGCGCCCTTTGACCGGGGCGGTAGTCCTTGTCATCATCCGCATTGGTGCCGTCTATGATATGCTCGACGTCGCTTTCATCTGCAAGGGCTCTCATCCTTGTAAAAAGTGACTTTTTACAGATATAGCACCTGTCGGGCGGGTTCTGCACGATGCTCTCATCGGAAAGCGGATCATGTTCGATGACGATATGCCTGATATTGTGGCTGCGGCAGAATTCCTTTGCCGTTTCAAGCTCCTCCTTCGGGAAGAAAACGGACGATGCGGTGACTGCTGCTGCATTATCGCCCAGCACATCGTGGGCGACCTTGAGCAGGAAAGTGGAGTCCACCCCTGCAGAATATGCTGTAAAAACGCCGCCCAGGGAACGCAGATATTCCTCAAGGCGGCGCTTTTTCTCAATCATTATTTCTGTCATGATCTATCTTGATAACCTCGTTCCTTACTTCGTCAAGGCTCAGATAGTTTTCGGCAGCCGCGCGTTCAAGGTCGTCATGTTCATACTTGACACGCTTGACACCATAACCTATCGAGGTCTTCTTGTGTATCTTTCCGTAAGGAGTGTCTATGGTCTTTATCTTGCGGTAGAGGACATGGCGCTTTGTCAGCTCTTCACGCACGCCTATGGTAGTGGTGTGCTTGAAGATTATCTCCAGTATCTCTTCCTTTATGTCGTCATTGCAGAGCACGCAGAGCATAGTACCTATGCGGCTCTTCTTCATGCCAACGGATATGGTGTAGACATCCATAGCACCTGCTGCAAACAGCATCTTCACCGCGTAGGAAAGATCCTCGGGTGTCATGTCATCTATGGTGCAGGTGAGCTGTGTCACAAAGTCCTCGGGATCGGCTGATTCGCCTATCATCGCGCGGACACAGTTAGCACGCTCAAAGTCGGTCTTGCCCATGCCATAGCCCGAATGGACAAGGGTCATGAGAGGCATAGCTCCGAATTTGTTCACGAAGTGTCTGAGCAGAGCCGCACCTGTGGGAGTGCACAGTTCACCCTGTATGCTGCCGCTGAATATGGGAACGCCGCGGAGCAGATACTCGGTGGCGGGAGCAGGCACAGGCAGTTCACCATGTGCGCACTTGACACTTCCGCTGCCCACATGCACAGGTGATGCTATAATAACATCGGGAGCCAGTTCATGTATCATAAGGCATGTTGCGGTGATATCCGCAATAGCGTCAAGTGTGCCCACCTCATGGAAATGTATCTCGGAAACGGGCTTGCCGTGGACATGGCTCTCAGCCTCGGCAAGGAGCTTGTAAACAGCCAGGATGTTTGCCTTTACTTCTTCTGTCACGCGGATATCTTCTACTATGTTCTCGATATCCTGCATAGTGGCATGCTCGTGCTCGTGGTCGTGATCATCATGCTCATCGTGATGATGCTCGTGTATCTCCGATTCTTCCATATCGTAGATCTTCACGGTCATACGGGTACCGATAACTCCGCATCTTACGACCTTCTCAGCCTTGAAAACCACATCGGGAATGGCAAGACTGTTGAGCTTTTCGGTGAATTTTTCAGGGAACGGCATGAGTTCGAGCAATGCAGCCGACAGCATATCACCCGCTGCGCCCATACCGCAGTCTAAGTATAAAGTTTTCATTATCTGCCTCCGTCCATGTGATTTATCATATTAGCATAATAACCCGCGCCGAAGCCGTTGTCGATATTGACCACCGCCACTCCGCTGGCGCAGGAGTTGAGCATAGAAAGAAGAGCCGATACTCCGCCGAAGGATGCACCATAGCCGATGCTGGTGGGAACTGCGATGACAGGGCAGTCCACAAGGCCGCCCACAACGCTTGCAAGCGCTCCCTCCATTCCCGCGACGGCGATCACCACCGAAGCGGACATCAGCTTGTCCATCTGGGAGAGCAGTCTGTGAAGACCCGATACTCCCACATCATATATACGTTCGACTTTGCTGCCGTGTATCTGTGCGGTGATGGCAGCCTCCTCCGCAACAGGCATATCGCTGGTACCCCCTGTGACTACTGCGACCGTCCCCAGCCCGTCGGGTTCGGGGAACCCGCCGATGACTGCGGTTTTCGAGTCCTCATGATAGTCCATATCTACGGGGATCTCTGCAGCGGCTGCTTTGTCAAGACGGGTGACCAGGATGCGCCCCTGCCCGTTTTTCTGCATCGAACGGATTATATCCGTTATCTGCGCGGGTGTCTTCCCCGCCCCGTATATGACCTCTGCTGCACCCTGCCTGATGGAGCGGTGCAGATCCACCTTTGCAAAGCCCAGGTCGTCAAAGGGCTGTGTCTTTAATCTGAGGAGAGCCTCATCTACTGTGATGGTGCCGTCTCTTACGGCTTCAAGTATGGTCTTTGCTTCACTTTTCATTGCTGCTCTCCGTTTGTGTCTTAGGCCTGAGTTGAGATCTGCTTTGCGGCAGTGCCTTTTCTGATTACGCCCTTCGGGTCATGGATGAGCAGGTCGACAAGCCAGATGATAAGCCCGAGAGCTACAGCTGCAAAGCCCAGGAACGCATCATTGAGCATATCCTCTGCTGCAGGGGTGAAATACTCAGCGCCAAGCTCTGCATACTCAAAGACAGCATCCACCGACCACATGAGGAACGCGCCCCAGTACATAAGGCACATATCCTTCAGGCGGTAATCAGTGCCCTTGCCTGCATTAAGATACCATACAACAGTGGCTGCTATCGCTGCAAAGGCTGTGATAAGGAGCGTCATGCCGTGGCCTCCTTTACAGGGCGCTTCTTTATCGCCGTGGCAACACCCACGCCTATGGCCCAGACAGCCGTGACAAGTATCGCCATGGTCACTCCGACACTGCCCATTTCAGAGAGCATCTCTGCTGTATCAGCAGGGTCGTTCATCGCTGTGAGGAAGGGGAAGAACGGTACCACCTCGCCGTGCCATACATGCTCGAACATAAGCAGTGCAGAACCGCCCCAGAGCATACCGTTGAGATATTTAAGGCTGCCCGCTATATTCGCAAGAACGGGGTTCTTATCGGAATTCTTCTCTATTACTTTTTCTGCTACGGTCGTGATGATAGCTTCGCCCGCAGGTACTACAAAACAAGCCATGTTTACCTCCTGAGATGTCGCGTCATATCCGTTGATGTTCCGTGATATGCGATCGGTACCCGCACAATGAAATAGTGCTGATACGCCATTCTGATATGATCACCTATCATTATAACATAATCAACGGTATATGTCAACAAAAAATTTACAGCGGGCAAGCCCGCTGCTACCTCGTTACTTTTTTTCGGCGGACTGATTATTTTGGGACTCGGTAACTTTTATTTGCCCCGGTTGTTTACAATAACAAGCGGGCAAGCCCGCTGCTACCTCGTTACTTTTTCTCAGCGGACTGTTTATTTTGGGACTCGGTAACTTTTATTTGCCCCGGTTGTTTACAATAACAAGTGGGCAAGCCTGCACCCACCTCGCTTATCATTTTGAACGTAACGTTCATTTTGCGACCCGACAGGAGTATTAGTCGTGAATGTTCCATACTATGGCGGGCATGAGCCGTTGATGTTTTATGCAATGCGTTAACTTTGATACTCGGTAACTTTCGTTTATCACAATATCAGCAGTTGCCCGTATAGACATAGTTCAGTTCCTTCCTTGCAACATCTGCAAGGCGGTAGATAGTGCGGACATCCGTGGCGGCTCTGTCGGTCATGTGAAAATGCGGAAAAAAGCGGGAGATATGCAGCGGGATATCCTTTCCGTCCGTCTTTCCTTTCAGGGATGCTATCCATCGGCTTATTGCCGTGATCTCCTCCTCGCTGTCATTTTCACCGGGGATGATAAGGGTGGTTATCTCCACATGGCAGAACTGCACTGCTCTTTCGATGAACCTTTTCACCATATCAAGATCGCCCTTTGCCACATCAGTGTAGAAGTGTTCGGTAAAGCCTTTCAGGTCGATATTCATGGCATCGATACAGGGGGACAGCTCATCCAGGACGGGTACTTCCGCATTTCCGCTTGTGACGAGCACATTGTAAAGCCCCTTCTTTCGCACTTCTTTTGCGGTGTCCCTTACAAATTCATAGCCCACCAGCGGCTCATTATAGGTAAAGGCGACGCCTATGTTCCCTTTGCTGCGGTATTTATCCGCCAGGAAGGCTATCTCTCCGGGAGTAAGGATGGCAGCTGCATCTGCCGTATCGAGGGCATTGTCTCCCCAGGATATCTCATGATTCTGACAGAAGGGGCACCTGAGGGAACAGCCGCAGCTGCCCACGGAGAGTATCTTTGTACCGGGGAAAAATCGGCGCAGCGGCTTTTTTTCGATGGGGTCAAGGGCGATGGAAGTCACTTTACCGTAGTTCATCGGTATAACGATGCCGTCCTTACAGGTGCGCACCCTGCAGAAGCCCGTTTTGCCCTCATCTATCAGGCAGTGCCTGAAACATACATTACATTCCGCCATATCATTCACCATAAGACGGGATACTCCCGTTCCCCTTTCATCAGAAATGTCTCACCACTTCAAATCTTTCGAGAGTGTATCTGTCCTCCGGGGATATTCCGCCCTTGCGCATGGCTATGGAGATCTGTTCTTCAACGGTGTCCACTCCGTCGATATCGGGCAGCAGCAGCCCCCGCCTTATGCCGCAGGAGACTATCACGCCGTACCGCTTTACATCCAGTTCATCCGCGGTGGATATCTTTTCGGGCTTGCCCAGTATATCCACATTTATCTCCAGAAGCGGCAGCTCATCTGCGGTTATGGGCTCAAACCTTGTATCCCTTGTGGATGCGCTTATGGCATTTGATATTATCTCCTCCGCGATGCATTTCTTTGTGGGGGCGATAGTCCCTATGCAGCCTCGAAGGGCACCGGACTTATGAATAGAAACGAATGCTCCCGCCTTTTCAGAATACATCTCGGGGGGCAGTCCCTCGGGGCAGCCTAAGACCTCTCCGTCTCTGATATAGCTTTCTATGGTCTTCCACGCCAGCTTTACATATTCATCACATGAATTTTTCCTTGCCTCTGCCTTTTCCGTCTGCCGTTTCAGATATACATCAAGGAGCTTCCGATCGCTGTCGGCACCATTAGGGTAATATGAACATATCCCATAGCCCACACCCGTAACATCCTCATGGGAATAGAACTTCGGTGTGACGCTGATGCCGTCGAAGACGCCTGCCATCATCACAAATGAGCGGTGCCCGCATTCCGCAGCCTTTTCGCAGAAGCTCTCGTCAAATTCCAGCAGCTCGTCAAATGCGCCGCGGGAGCACACATCCATCACACGTTTATCGTACTCGGGCCCCTCGGGAGCAAAGCCATAGGGGCCGTAGGACTGCAGCTTATGGGAAAGGTCACCGCTGGCGATATACACTATGCGCTTATCTGTGCAGTCGGCGGCTTTTCTGATATACTGCCCGAATTTATAGTGCTCCGTAAGAGGGAGCCCCGAAAGCCCTATGCGCACCAGTCTGAAAGAGCTGTATACCTGCCTGATGAAGTAAAGCGGCACCATAGTCCCATGATCGAGGGATGGATCCCGCTCGCCCAGTGTCCCCGCAGGAAAACCGCAGATGCGGCATATCCCCGAAAGGTCACGGACAAATTCGGTGTCATAGACCTCATCGAAGGTCACATTTGCCGCACCGAACCGTGCAAAGCCGCCCTTTGCGCCCTTTCCCGGGGAAATATGGAAATAATCCCCGTATATGACGGAATGGGGGCTTGAAACTATGACAGTATCGGGTCTCAGCCCGGCTATCTCCTTTGCCACTGCCTTATATGAGGCGATGGTGGTCTGTACTTTGCTTTCGCTCCCCTTTCCCACATCGGGCACTATCATAGGCGGATGGGGAACGATGAATCCGGCGATTATCGGCATATATGCTCCTTTCCCACGGCAAGCAGTGTGCTGTGATGGTATCAAGGCTCAAAAAACAGTCCGTCTGTCCGCTGCCGTCCGGTAATCGGGCACAGAACGGATATTAAAATAATTGTACCACAAACGAAACAATAAATCAATAAGATCCGTGAAAATATCGTTATACTTTCAGTGGTCATGCCAAGTGATCACCGTCCGCTGAAAATGCCGCTAAAAACACGACAGCCCCGATGATACAGGACTGCCGTGTCAGTATGTTATGTTTTCACAGGAGTATTTATGATACAGGAATGGCTCAGATACAGTACATGTCGGCACTGTCTTCTATTCCAAGATGTTCTCTCACAAGGTCGGCAAGAGTTATGTTGTCAACGACACTGTTTACCGCATTGTTGAGCTTTTCCCATACGCTCAGAGTTATGCATTTGTCCGCACGGGGACAGGTATTCACATCTGTTTCAAGACAGCTCACAGGGGCAAGGCTGCCCTCTGTAAGGCGGAGTATCATTCCCACAGTGTATGCTTCGGGCTTTTTCGCCAGCATATATCCGCCGCCGGTGCCGCGCACGCTGCGGACAAATCCCGCACGGCTCAGAACAGATACTATCTGTTCAAGATACTTCATGCTTATATCCTGACGACCCGCAATTTCTTTGAGGGGTATATATTCGCCCTCTTTGCACAGGGCAAGGTCGAGCATCAGCCTTAAAGCGTAACGCCCCTTTGTGGATATCATCATTTGCTATTTCCTTTCCCTGTTCTGTAACGCTCCCTGCGCATGACGGCAGGGAGCACAGATCATCATTCGGTAAAGAGCGGAGTTGAATAGTATCTGTCACCGCTGTCGGGAAGAAGGGCTACTATGGTCTTGCCTTCGTTCTCGGGGCGCTTTGCCAGCTCGATGGCAGCATAGAGAGCAGCGCCGGAGGATATGCCCACGGATATGCCTTCCTTTGTCACAAGGAGCTTTGCCTTCTCGAATGCAGCATCATTGGGAGCCTTGATCACCTCATCATAGATCTTGGTGTTGAGCACATCGGGAACAAAGCCTGCACCAATGCCCTGTATCTTATGAGCGCCTGCCTTGCCTTCGGAAAGGACGGGAGAGCTCTCGGGCTCAACTGCAACTATCTTAACATCGGGCTTCTGTGATTTAAGATATTCGCCGACGCCTGTGAGAGTTCCGCCTGTGCCAACGCCTGCTACGAATATATCAACATTCCCGTCGGTATCGTTCCAGATCTCGGGGCCTGTGGTTGCCTTGTGGATAGCCGGGTTAGCGGGGTTCACGAACTGACCGGGGATAAAGCTGCCGGGTATCTCCTTTGAGAGCTCCTCAGCCTTTGCGATAGCGCCCTTCATGCCCTTTGCGCCCTCTGTGAGCACCAGTTCTGCGCCGTATGCCTTGAGGATGTTCCTGCGCTCAACGCTCATGGTCTCTGGCATGGTGATGATTATACGGTAGCCCTTTGCTGCTGCGATGGATGCAAGGCCGATACCTGTATTGCCGGATGTGGGCTCGATGATGACGCTGCCCTCTTTGAGCAGTCCCTTCTGTTCTGCATCCTCTATCATAGCCTTAGCGATCCTGTCCTTTACGCTTCCTGCGGGATTGAAGTATTCGAGCTTCACGAGAAGTGTTGCTTTGAGACCC
>JAFPYQ010000217.1 GCA_017394475.1 Oscillospiraceae bacterium
AGATATGCCAGCATTTCTGCATATTTCTTCATTATGGTCCTTTCTTCAAGATAGTTGAAGAAATAACCGTATACATAGCCCTTGAAGAATGCCTTTATGCTTTCATAGACTGTGCTGTCGGAATTGACCTTTTCCTTGAACAGATCGATGACAGCCTGTATCCTGTCAAATTCTATGAAGCTGCTGCCGTCGTTGAGGGCGATGACAGTATCAGCCTGGGATTTGAAGAAAAGCTTGCCCAGTGAATGGACATTCTTTTCGCCCGTTTCGTCCTTTGTCTCACTGTATGACCAGATGAGGAAAGCCCTCTGCATATTTTTCAGGGTGTCCTCGGATCGTGCGGTGAGGTCAGCAGGGTCTACCGTCCAGTGATGGGATATAGTCTTGTTCTTGTTGAAATCATCGAGTATGGCCTCTATCTCCTCTCTGAATGCATCATAGGCGGGAGAATTGTCCATATATATCACAGCATCCATAAGCTGCGGAGCGATAACGGTTATATCAAATTTCAGGCTCATTTTTTACACCCCTTGAATCATAAAGTTGTACCAAAAAGTCAGGAACTATGTGTTATGAAGATCATACTCCGTACTGTGCCCTGTATTCCTTCATAGCGTTCAGGTATTCCTTGCCGCTTACCTCGCCATCCTCGATGGCCTTGATTATATCGTTTATATCAACTATGGGATATACTTTTATGCCGAAATCCTCATAAGCCTGCTGAACGGCGGAGAGGGATGTGTCAAGAGCTTTTTCCATGCGGTCTACAGTGATGACCATAGCCGTTACTTCGACCTTTGCGGCGCCGGTTATCTTCGGGTAGGATTCCTTGAGCGCCTTTCCCGAGGTCATAACATCATCTATGATGATAATCCTGTCGCCGTCCTTGGGTACATCACCCACGAACATGCCGCCCTCACCGTGATCCTTGACTTCCTTGCGGTCAAAGCAGTAACCGATGTTCATATCATATTTCCTTGCAAGAGCCACGGCTGTGCTGACAGCAAGGGGGATGCCCTTGTAAGCAGGACCGAACAGCTTGTCCGCATCTATCTTGTTGTGAACTATGCAGTCTGCATAGAAACCGCCCAGTTTTTCGAGCTGGGAGCCTTTTTTATATTCTCCCGCATTTATGAAATACGGAGCCTTTCTTCCGCTTTTGAGCGTGAAATCGCCGAATTTGAGCACTCCGCACTCAGCCATGAACCTTATGAATTCGTTTTTATATGCCATATCGCACCCCTGTTTTCAATGCACTTTTCAGTCAGCCTTACAGCAAAACTGTACAAATCAATTATATCACATCTTTAAAATATTGTCAAATATTTTATTGTATCTGCGTGAAATTTTTATGCCGGTATCCTATGTGTCGACAATAAAAGATACCCTTGCGGTGAGGCAAGGGTATCGGTGCAGATGCTTTCTGTGATGCCGCAAAGTGAGAATGTGCAGATCAAAGGGTCATCATTCCGTGTTTTTCAGCCTTTCCTGTTCCCACTGTTCATAGGCGGCGTTGAATTCCTCCATGCTCATGGATCTTTCGTGTATCACCATGCCTTTGTAGCGTGAACGTGCAAGACCATAGGGTGCAAACTGACCATCGAACTGACTGAGGCGGTCGGCTACATAGCCGTCACCGTTGCTCACACGGCTGGGACACACTATGGCATGATCTATGAGCAGAGCCTCGGCCTCTGCATAGAGCTCATATCTCTTTCCTATGTCATCATAGGTAACGGATGCCTTGTTTACCAGATCGATGTATTCTGCAAAGAGCGCCTTTATCTCCGGGTCTTCGGACTTATCCCAGAACGAGAAGTTGTTGTCAGCGGCAAAGGGCTCGGCGTAGGTGGCAGGGTCTGCAAAGTCTGCACCGTAATTGCATAGCAGCAGTGCATATTTGCCGCTGCGGCGAACTGCGGAGAGAAATCCTGTATCGGGGCCGCGCTCTACTATGACATCTACATAATCGGTACCAAGACAGTCTTCAAGCTGTTTCTTGGCTACCTGACATTCATTCTCCCAGTTGTTTATGGCGGGGTTATAGGGGAGCAGCACCTTGACCGGGAATGTGACGCCCTCTTTTTCAAGAGCGGTGCGTGCCTTGTCCCTGTGGCTCTGTGCAAGTGCGGTATCAAAGGTTTCCTTTGCCATTATCTGCTCAAAGGGCGGGAAATCGGTGTAGTCCTTTCCTCCTGTGGAAACAAAGGTCTTGGGGGTGATGGTCTTCTGCAGGAGTATGTCGGGATTGTAGGGCTCATATACCTCGGCAAGGGCTCTCCTGTCCAGGGAATACATGATGGATTTCCTGAAATCCTCATTTACCACTGCCTTGCTCCAGTTATCGGGCTCGTATTTTGCACCGAACTCGGGCTTGAAGTTGAACCCGTAGAAATAGCTGTATGCGATATCGGGGCGCATACTGTGGATCTGTGAGGCTGTTTCCGGGTCTGCCATCCATTTATCCATATCGTCAACGCCGATAAGTATCTGATCTATATCGCCGTTCAGGAAACTCTCTGTGGAGACCTCGGATGCATCCTTCCTGTATTTGGCATTGATCTCGTCGATGTGTACATTATCCTTGTCCCAGTAGGTCTCGTTCTTTATAAGGGTGCGCTTTTCCTGCGGGATGAACTCGGCGAGCCTGAACGCACCGTTGTAGAGGATATTTTCCTTGCTCCTGCCGAACATATCCCCCGATCTGTTGAGAAAGTCCCTGTTTACGGGCATATATGCGGAATAGGAAAGGCAGCTCAGGAAGAAGGAGCAGGGATGATCGAGAGTGTAGACCAGAGTGTAGTCATCAACTGCAGTCACGCCGATATCCTCGGGCTTTACCTCCTCCACGGGGACGAGCTCCTCGCCGTCCTCATCGGTGGTGAGCCTTCCGCCGTCGCTCTTCATCATGTATTCGGTGTAGTCATAGTAGTTCTGGACATTATGCACATTGCCGCCCACATCATAGATGTACTGATTATCCGATTCATTTGCAGCATTGTTTATGTACTGTGCGGAGGCTACCCAGTCATCTGCCTTGACCTCTGCCACTTCGTTGCCGTCACAGTCCACCCATTTCACGCCGCGGCGTATCTTGAAGGTCCAGACGGACATATCCTCGTTATGAGACCAGCTTTCTGCCAGCCCCGGGACGATATTCCCGTATTTATCGTAGTCTATGAGATTATCCACAAGATTGGAGCACAGTGCGTAATCCACCTCGGTATCGGTCTTGAGGTAGTTCAGTGTCTCTATCTCGCCGAAATAGACGATGTTGTAGATGTTTTTTTCTGCATTGGCGCTGTTGTCTTCATTCTCCAGTGAAGGCAGCTTTTTTGAGCAGCCGCACACCGTGAGCAGAGCGAGGACACAGGCGGTGATCCTTGGAAGGGAATTTTTCTTCATTCTCGTTCCTCCTTGTCTATACTCTCATCGCTTTGCCTATCTGTTCATAGTATTTCTGCTTTGCCTCATACATTTCCTGCTCGGCGTTCTTTATAAGGGCGTCCATGCTCATATCACCACTTCGGATACCGATGCCCACTGCTGCGTGATAGTCATTCCTCTGCAGAGCATCGTTGAAAGCGGCAAGGCACGCATTTACCTCACTTTCTGTTTTACCCGACTCGAATACGATGAATTCATCACCGCCGATGCGGTATATATGGTCACCGCCGAACTCTATCTTAAGAGTATCGGCAATAAAGCGCAGCATCTGATCGCCTGCATAGTGCCCCTTGCTGTTGTTGACCTCGTGGAGGCCGTTCACATCTATGTATATACAGATGATCCTGTCTGCCGTGCCTTCGAGCTTTTTGAGATATGCCTCATAGCGGTTGCGGTTCTGCAGACCTGTGAGGGCATCTGTGTTTGCCTTGTGCTCGGTCTCCGCGATGGATGCGCGTATCTCCCGTATAAGCCAGATGGAATATATCAGCACCAGAATGGCAAACAATACGATTATCTTGTACACGCCGGTCCTGATTGGCGTTACATCCGAGAATACAGCGCTTTCGGGAACCAGAGCCACCATCTCCCAGTCCTCTATATCGAACGGCAGATAGCACATATAGAGATTTTCGCTCTTGGCATCGGAATTGAATACGGAATAGCCCTTCTTTCCGCCAAGGATGTCGCTGATGGTGCCTTCCTTGGTATAGGAGCTGTTTATCTGCGTGAAGGCGATATCATTGATATTCCTGATCTGATCGTTGGAGGAGTTGATGATGATCTCGCCTGTCCTGCGGTCTACCACATAGCAGTAGCCTTTTTTTTCGTATATGCTGGGTATCCACGCCTTTGCTATGTTTTCGGGGTTGGCTGCACTGTAAAGCACACCTATACAGATCCCGTCCTTGCGAATGGGGACATAGCTGCGTATAACATTTATATTCGGATTTGCAGCAGATGGCTGCGGCCCGCTTATATGCTCCCCGAGGATGGATTCATGTTCAAAATCCAGCTTGCCTTCAAAATTGCTGCGGTGCCCTTTGGAAAGTACTACCCGGTCTTCCGGGAGGAGCACGCCTATCTGGGTTATCATGCTGTTTATATCATAATTCGCAAGATATCCGCTGACCTCTAATGAATCTATATCCTCGGCATTGCCGATGAGCCCTGCGATAACGCGGAGCATCGTCCTGTCACTCCTGAGATTTGCTTCCAGGCCGTCTATGGCGTTTTCGGTCTGTACTGCAAGGTCGTCATAGCAGGAGGATTCTGTTTTCAGGTACACCCGATAGACAAAGGCAGCTGCAATACTCAGAAGAACGAGGATAAGTATCCCTGTTACTATGGCATATCGCTGCTGTCGGGGGGTAAGCACACCCTCCCTTTGCTTTTCGTCCTTTTTTGCCATTATGTATTCCTTATGATCTTATGATAAAGATGAACTCTGTGATAAGGTATGGATTTCTGAATGATCTGTTTTATGCCGATATGAGCCTGACGCAGGTATGATGTAAAAAAGATCTGTCTGTGTCAGAACTACATCAAGACTATTATATCAGAAATCAGAGCTGAAATCAAGTGTGTTTTTGTATAATTTTTACAAATTTGTTAGTGTACTATACATAAATAGAAAACAACCGCCATCGGATATTGTATCCGATAGCGGTCATGTATAGGATCAGTGGTTCACACTTCTTCCGAAACTGCACACTGGCTGAGATATCCCAGATAGCTTTCGGGATAATGGGCATCGAACAGGTCGTTGAAAGCGTCTGCGCCTATCTTCTTTTCCCCGATGACGACGAACCATTCGCGGGTGAATATATTAAGGTCAATGTATATCGCAGGGAGCTCTGCTCCGTCGAGGACTGCAGCAAGGTAGCACTGCTCCATGACTCCTGCGAATTTGTATGCTGACATGCCCTGTCCGAAGCCTTCCTTTTCACGGCAGGCATCGGCGATATAGCTCACAAGCTCGTTCTGGTAGTATTTCCTGTATATCTCGGAAGTGGGAGCATAGCCGTACATGAGCTC
>JAFPYQ010000218.1 GCA_017394475.1 Oscillospiraceae bacterium
CCTTGCAAGAGCCTTTCCGCTCTCCTCGTCGGTTGAGGTGAGCTTGTCGGCCTCGGATTTCACTCTTGACATATACTTGCTTGCTTTTCTTATATAGCTGTCAAGAACGTATGTCACCTGATGGAACTCTGTCCTGTACATAAAGCGCTCATATTCAAGTATTGCCTGCTCCGAATCCTCCAGGACCGATGCAGTTACCTCGCCTACGGGCATAACGCCGTCAAAATACTTCTGGGTATCGTAGAATACTGTTCTTATGATCCTGTTGAATACATTTGAGAGCAAGAATCCTTCCTTTGTAACGGGATCGCTCTCATCTTCCTTTGCCTCAGGGTTGAGGGGCTTGGGCTGGAAGGATACGCTCCTCTGACCGAGTCCCAGACCCAGCCAGTGCATCCTGAGCTGCTCTGCGGTATAGTAGTCCAGCAGCTCATCTGCCATGGGGGGCTTTATGGAGCCGCTTGATGATGCCTTTTTGTCAAGGAACAGGATATGGTGGTTAGCCACCAGCACAGGGATGGTAAGATGATCTCCCGTATCCGTGGGGGACATCTCGGAAAGCTCTTTTCCCTGCAGAGCCATCCACATCCCAAGCTGTGCCACGCCGTAGAAATAGATGTTATCCTGACCTATGAACTGGTAAACGGTGGAATCCTTGTCACACCACCATTTCTTCCATTCATCCTCTGCAGCGCCACGTTCTTCGAGAACGCATCTTGTGAAGGATATGGGGGCCCAGAGGGATTCGGGCCATACCCATACGGTGAGCCCTGTTTCCCCTTCAAGGGATGGAGCAGGCACGCCCCATTCGATATTGCCCGTCAGTCTGAAGGGAACAAGGGTCTTGCCCTCCCTGAAGCGGACACCTGCCTTTGTGAGTATGGCGGAAGCCTTGTCCCTTTCGGAGAGCTCCTTGAATATGATAGTGAAGGAGTTCTTCTTTTCCTCTATCACCAGCTCATGGGGAGGCATGGAGGGCGCAAGCTCCCTGTACTTGTCAAGGTAAGCATTGAGTATATAGGTTACCGGGGGCTCCAGAAATTCCTTTATGGTCTTAGTGACAACACTGCGGACATTCTGTTTCTTTTCGAGATCCGCAGTCATCTCCCTGAGGAGGTCGTTCCATTTGGGGAGCTTGAAATACCAGTTCTCCACATTTTTCATCACCGGCACTTCACCGGTGAGGGTGGAACGGGGGTCTATAAGGTTTATAGGATTATACTGATGGCCCTGGTCGCACTCATCTGCATAGGCCTTTTCGGACTTGCAGCCCTCTACCGGGCATTTGCCTATGACCTGCCTGCCGTTGAGGAGGGTACCAGCCTTTTCGTCATAGAACTGGGCAGTGGAGAGCTTTTCAAGATGACCCAGCTCATAGAGCTTTCTTATTATCTCATCAGAAACCTTGTTGTGCATCTCGGCACTTTTTCCGAGACCGGAGGCACCGAAGAGGTCAAGGCTTATGGAATAATCGCCGAGTGTTTTCTTCTGTGCATCGTGATTGCGCTGGACATAGTCCCTGATGGTACCTTCAAAGCCGCTTTCATGTGCCTTGCGGTAGCCCTCGGCGATCGGAGAGCCATAGCAGTCCGTACCTGAAACGAATATAACATTATCACTGCCGATCCTGTCACGCAGAAAGCGCGCATAGACATCGGCAAACACGAAAACTCCGCCGACATGCCCGAAATGCAGAGTCTTGTTCCCATAGGGCATACCGCCTGTTATGACCGCTCTTTTGGGAAATGACGGTCTGTCCTCACGGGAAAGCTTTTTACCTGCCATTAAAATGACCTCCGATATATCAAACGGGTGATCGTCACCCTTTATTTGTGCAGAAAATACACATATCCAAAGTAATTGTACCACAATTCCCGTCAAATGTCAAGCAGACACTATGGCGACATTTCTGCTCCATTCTGCATTTTTTGCGTTTAAATGCGACTTTCGGGGTATACTTTATAAAAGTGTACAAAAGGACAGTGAAAAAATCAGCATAAACAACAAATAGCGGGCTGTGGCTCTACGACCCGCTTTTAATGCAAAAAAACCGCCGTACCGGTGGGGTACGGCGGAATGTATCACTCAATGGCGATGCGTCTGGTCTCGGGCAATGCCTTCTTCGGCTCCTTCTTGGGAACTGTGATGCTGAGAACGCCATCGGCAAATTTAGCCTTGATATCCTCCTCGGTGAGTTCCTCGCCTACATAGAAGCTTCTCTGCATGGAGCCCATATAACGCTCCTGACGGATGACTTTTCCCTCTTCGTTCTTTTCTTCTTCGCTGGTGTTTCTGGCAGCGCTTACCGTCAGTTTACCTTTTTCCAGTTCCAGTTTGATTTCTTCTTTCTTGAATCCCGGCA
>JAFPYQ010000219.1 GCA_017394475.1 Oscillospiraceae bacterium
CCGTAGTTATGAAGAAAGGAAAAGTCGGACCTTTCCTTCATTCTGAAGCTGACATCGTCAACTGTCTGGTATATCATTCATTCTCCTGTTCAAAGACTATGCCTTGTCTTTGAAATATGTCTTTATAAAGTTGTCGGTGTGACGCCTTATCATTTCCATGGCATATCCTATGCGTTCCGGTTCCCTGTCGCACAGCAGCAGCAGTACGGTGCATGGACCCACACATTCAAGAGCCAGTATCTCGGGATCGCCGTCCTTCATGGCTCCGATTTTGACGAGTCTTTCAAAAATGGACTTATACTGCTCAACGATATTGGAAAACTGGTACTCCGACGCCATTTTGGCAAGTTCCTTGTCCCTGAACTGCTCGATGGTGAACATTTTTCTCATTTTCCTTGCAGTATCGTCACGTATGGTATATTCTATCTGCGTCATAGTGAAGTGCCTGAAGCCTTCGGCATCTGTTATTTCCGATGCCATATCCGCAGAAAGCCCCATTTTCTCTCTGTAGACTTTGTCCGTGGTGCTCAGAGGCTCTTCAAAAAGCCCGCGCTTTCCCTTGAAATACTTATAGATATTGGGTCCCTTTATACCGATGGATTCGGCGATCTCATCAACGCTGGTGGCCTGGTATCCCTTCCGGGAGAAGAGATCGAGCGCTGCATCCATCAGCTTTTCTCTGGTAGAACTGTCTGCCATGTCTGTCCTTTCAATAATAACGGTCGTTATATGTGTTATATGATAGCACAATGCTCTTTTTCAGTCAATGTCCATCCTGTACAAACTTTTTCAACACTGCACATACTGCCATGGACAAATTTGATAACATCGTCATCTTACCGTAAGGATATCATAAGGGGAATGACAAAATCCGGAAAACATTTCATTTTTTGCGGATTTTGAAGAATATTATTCAAATTTGCTCATTTTTACCAATACTCTCTTGACATTTTGTCGATTTTGTTATAAAATAGCTACAAAGAAAGTTTCTTTTACAAATTTCAAGGAGGTTATTCTAAAATGGCCAATAAATTACAGAATATTCCCGAGCTCAAGATAGGCGTCGTAGCAGTTTCCCGTGACTGCTTCCCCATGACTCTTTCCGAGAACCGCAGGAAAGCTGTCGTTAAGTCTTATACAGAAAAGTACGGTGCAGATGGACTTTACGAATGTCCCATAGTTATCGAAAACGAACTGGATATGAGAAAGGCTCTCGCAGATGTACAGGCTGCAGGCTGCAACGCTATCGTCGTATATCTCGGCAACTTCGGTCCCGAAACTCCCGAAACGCTCCTCGCTAAATACTTCGACGGCCCTGCAATGTTCGTTGCGGCTGCTGAGGATGACTGCGGCAACGCTCTCGTTGACAACAGAGGCGATGCTTACTGCGGAATGCTCAACGCAAGCTACAACCTCCAGCTCAGGGGCATCAAGGCTTATATCCCCGAATATCCCGTAGGAACAGCTCCCGAAGTAGCTGATATGATCCATGAGTTCATTCCTGTTGCCCGCACTATCGTAGGCCTCAAGAACCTCAAGATAATCAGCTTCGGCCCCCGTCCCCAGGACTTCCTTGCCTGCAACGCTCCTATCGCAAGACTTTATGATCTCGGCGTAGAGATCGAGGAGAACTCCGAGCTCGACCTGTTCGCAGCTTACAACGAGCACAAGGATGATCCCCGTATCCCCGGCGTTATCGAGGATATGACCAAGGAACTCGGCGACGGCAACAAGATGGCAGGTATACTCCCCAGACTTGCACAGTATGAGCTCACCCTCCTTGACTGGGCAGAGGCACACAAGGGCGAAAGAGCATTCGTTGCATTTGCTAACAAGTGCTGGCCTTCCTTCCAGACTCAGTTCGGCTTCGTTCCCTGCTATGTAAACGGCAGACTCGGCGCAAGGGGCATCCCTGTATCCTGCGAAGTTGATATCTACGGCGTTCTCAGCGAATACATCGGCCAGTGCGTATCCGATGATATCGTAACTCTCCTTGACATCAACAACACCGTTCCCGGCAACATCTATAAGGAAGATATCGAAGGCAAGTTCGATTATACTCAGAAGGATACCTTCATGGGCTTCCACTGCGGCAACGGTTCCGCTTGCATCCTCCAGAGCCCTGTTATGAAGTATCAGCTCATCATGCACAGAGGCCTCGAGCCCGACAAGGAGCCTGATATCACAAGAGGTACACTCGAAGGCGACATCAAGCCCGGCGATATCACATTCTTCCGTCTCCAGTCCACAGCAAGCGCTACACTGCGCTCCTATGCTGCACAGGGCGAGATCCTTCCCGTTGCTACCCGCTCCTTTGGTACCATCGCTATCTTCGGCATCAAGGAAATGGGCAGATTCTACCGCTATGTACTCATCGAGAAGGGCTATCCTCATCACGGTGCAGTGGTATTCGGTCATCACGGCAAGGCTATATTCGATGTTCTCAAGTATTTCAGCGTAGAGGACAGAGAGTACAACCATCCCGCATGCGTACCTTACTGCGGCGAGAACCCCTACAAGGCATAAGCCTGATAAGCTTGACACAGCTCCCCTGTCACACGGCAGGGGAGTTTTTTTGCCTGTGCCGTTCATAATTCGATTTGTCTTACAGAAATGATTACATTATTTGTTACTAATTTGTAATGAATGTATAGTTGACATAACAGCCTTATTGTGATAAAATGTATGTGGGTTTTTATACCCGCTTGAAAGATGATATCTGTCGTTCATAACGTACAGTTGAGAATAAAAGGAAGATAGATGAAGTATGGGAAACGGAGATTTTGCATTTGATAATTCCACAAAGATGGAAATATCAGAGGCTATCGCTAATAAGCACAGGAACAACGGCTCGGGCAGCCCATCACAGAACAGTCAGAGGCAGGGGCAGAACAACAGAGGCGCTGATCCTAACAGAAGATCGGATCCTCGCAGGAACAGTGATCCCTACAGAGACCCGAACAGGAGAAGACCTCCTCAGGACGGACGCAGCTCCGGCAGCAGACCGCAGGCCCGCAGGAGAAGGAAGAAACAGTCATCCCCTGCAGCAGCAGTACTGATACTCCTGGTAGTGCTGGCAGTGGTCACAGGCGTTGTATATCTGGCAGGCTGGTCCACTTCCATGAATACGTTCCTCAAGAACACATTCATTAATGATGTGGACGTGAGCGGACTTACCACAGCTCAGGCTGCATCAAAGCTCAGCGCACAGTTTACCGCACCGAAGGTTAGTATACACACGAAGAGCGGCAACACCGTGACCATGAACCTTTCGGAATACGGCTACACCTTTGATATAAACACCCCGGTAAAGAAGATATACAACGAGCAGGATCACAAGCTGTGGTTCAAGTCCCTCTTTGAGACCTCCGACTACACCCTTGAAGTATCCCCCACCTTTGACAAGGATCACTTTGACAGGCAGC
>JAFPYQ010000024.1 GCA_017394475.1 Oscillospiraceae bacterium
GCATAAGCGTGCGCCTTGCAGCATCCAGCGGCATCTCATTTATGTCCGCAGCGATGGCTCTTGTACATCTGCCGCTTGTGAGCAGATATGCGGGCAGATACCCGTGATCGGTGCCGATATCGCAGACATAGTCCCCCGTTATCAGCTCCGCACAGGCTTTCAGTCTGTTATCGGGCTCTGTCATGTTTCTCACTTCTGCGCGGTATCTGCAGCAGCGCCTTCTGCCTCTGCCTGTTCCTTGCGGCGGAAATAATCGTTGAGATCATCTACCAGATCATCGGGATCGGTGCCATGAACGGCGCATGCCTCCTCGATCGTTTCCGACATTGATGCGGGACAGCCCAGGCAGTACATACCTATATCAAAGAAGAAAGGAGCGACATCCATGTCCTCCGTCAACAGTTCGCTTATAATAGTATCCTTTGTGACTACCATTTGTTAAGACTCCTTTTGTCTTCGCCTCTTAGGGCGTAACTATACCATAAAGGTCAATTTTCTTAACTATTATACCACCGATCATTATATTTGTCAAGCCATATGAACACATTTCCATATTCTTCGGACAACAAGCGATACCACACCCTGAACTACCACAACCGCGCAAAATACGGTGAGAAGGTATACAAGGCGGTCATAGACTGCGGCCTCACCTGCCCTAATATCGACGGCACCAAAGGCTGCGGCGGGTGCATCTTCTGTGACGGCGGCAGCGGGTACTTCACCTCCCCTGCCCTGTCGGTGCCCGAACAGCTCGAAAGGGAATACGCCCGCATTTCCGCAAAGTACGGGGATGTTCCCGTGACAGCGTATTTTCAGGCCAACACCAACACCTATGCACCTGTGGAAAAGCTGCGGGAGATGTTCCTCTCGGTGTTGACATATCCTTATGTAAAGGGCATCGCCATAGGCACCCGTGCAGACTGCCTGCCGGATGATGTAATGGGACTGCTGACACAGATAAACGAGCGCACACAGCTCACCGTGGAGCTTGGCATGCAGACCGTCCATGACAGCACCCTTGAACTGATAAACCGCTGCTGTACTCACAGTGAGTTCGTGGCGGGATTTGAAAAACTGCAAAACATGAATATCCGCACCTGCCTGCATATAATAAACGGACTGCCGGGAGAAACAGCGGATATGATGCGGGAGACCGCCCGACAGACCGCCATGATGCACCCGCAGGCTGTAAAGCTGCAGATGCTCCATGTGATAAAAGGTACCCGTCTGGCGGATATGTACGAAAAGGGTGAGATCACGCTCCTGAACAAAGATGAGTATATAAGCATCATAGCCGACCAGCTTGAACTGCTGCCGCCGGATATCGTCATAGAGCGGATAACGGGTGACGGTGACAAGAAAAAACTCATAGCCCCCCTGTGGACTGCAGACAAGATAGCTGTCCTGGGCGGTATCGACAAGGAGCTTACAAGGCGGGATTCATATCAGGGGATAAAGTATCGGGATGATCTGTGATAAGCCCGGCTGTCGTTCGGGTACGGTGAACAGGGTCAGGCGAAAATGGAGAAAACATTGTATTAAAGTGTAGTTACATTGAATTGACATTTCAATATTTTTGTGTTATAATGATATCACAAATTATTTGCAGGAGATGATATCATGGCAAATTTACAGGTTCGTCTTAATGATGATATGAAAGCAAGGGCAGATCAGCTTTTTGCAAGCCTCGGATTTGACACATCGACAGCAGTGCGGATGTTCCTTGCAGCTTCCATTGAAAACAACGGTCTGCCGTTTGAGGTCAGGCACAGGAATGTCTCTGAAGGACTAAAACAGGCAATATATGACACACGGAACAGAACAAACCTGAGCAAGGCATACGATACCGCAGAAGAAGCTGTTGCTGCGATGCTTGAGGATTAAGAATGTGTACAAGATAGAATTCACCCGTGAAATGAAGAAGGACGCCAAGCTGATGCAGCGGCGTGGAAAGAATATGGATAAACTCACAAAGGTGCTTGATCTTTTGTCAAAAGGAGAGACCTTACCCGCTAACTATTATGATCATCAGCTTTCGGGCAATTTATAGGATCTCAGAGAATGTCATATCGAACCCGACTGGCTTCTGATATATCAGATACATGATGATATTCTCGTACTCACTGCAACCGGTACAGGTACTCACGCTGACCTTTTCGGTAAATAAGCCGGTCGGAACGCAAAGCTGCCCGTCGGTCTGCTGTGTATTATAGTCTTGAATTCTGCTGCGGATTGTGATATAATCTATATAGATTTGGTATGTATGTTTAAACATAAGAAAAGGAGCATAAATCATGAATGAACAGAATTTCTTCTGCGAGGGTGCGGACAAGGCACCGCAGAGATCGCTTTTCAATGCATTAGGGCTGACCCGTGAGGAGATGAAACGCCCGCTGGTGGGCATAGTTTCAAGCTATAATGAGATAGTCCCCGGTCACATGAATATAGACAAGATAGTGGATGCTGTAAAGATGGGCGTTGCCATGGCAGGCGGCACTCCCGTCGTATTCCCCGCCATAGCAGTCTGTGACGGCATCGCTATGGGTCACAAAGGCATGAAGTATTCTCTGGTCACCCGTGACCTTATCGCTGATTCCACTGAATGTATGGCACTGGCGCACCACTTTGACGCCCTGGTGATGATACCCAACTGTGACAAGAACGTCCCCGGTCTGCTGATGGCTGCGGCAAGGGTCAATGTCCCCACCATCTTCGTTTCCGGCGGTCCTATGCTGGCAGGCCATGTAAA
>JAFPYQ010000220.1 GCA_017394475.1 Oscillospiraceae bacterium
ATCTCAGCATCTACGGTCTTGACAAGCCCCGTGCCACAGCAGTGATAACCTTTTCCGACGGAAAGGCACGCACCATAACAGTGGGCAATGACACACCGCAGTCCGGTCTCACCTATGCTCAGCTTGACGATGACGGCAAGGTATATGCCATAAAGACATCATCCCTCGCAGCATATATGAACAACAAGTTCGACCTTCTCCGCAATAGGATATATCTTGTGCGGCAGGCTGCCGATGAGAATGACAAGACGGACTACACCAAGATAGACAGGATAACCATAGAACGCAAGGACCTTGATTATCCCATAGTCCTTGAATACGATGTCCGTCAGGATGATGACAATGTCATAAGCGGCAACTCATCCACCCATGTTATGACAGAGCCCGTAAGACTCGACCTGAACCCCGACAAGGCCTATGATGTCATCAACAACATATTCGGCCTCACTGCATCCGAGATCGTTGTGGTGGCTCCTTCGGACGAAACAAAGGCCAAATACGGATTTGACGATCCCTACTGCACCGTAAAATGGGAGATCGCAGGAGAGCCCTTCACCGTATGCTTTGGCAATGAGTACAAGGATGCGGACGGCAAAAAAGCCGGATACTACGGCATGGCAGACGGTCTTGACGAGATATTCATCTTTGATCTTGCGGATATCCCCTGGGTGAGCTGTGATGTCAAGAGCATGACTATGACCATGATCACCAGCAACTATGTCTACAACATGGACAGCTTTGAGATCACCACACCCGACAAGCACTATAGTTTCACCCTCAACAAGGATATGGCCAATTTCGCCGCACACTGCGTGGAAACAGACCAGGATATGGATCCGGGTCTGTTCAAGAACTATTACCAGTATTTCCTGCGCACTCCTGCAGAGGAGCTGTATCTTGAAGAAACAGATATTGCCCCCATGGTCACCGTAAAGATAAAGGCAGGCGATAAGACAGACCTTATCGAATACATAGATATCGGGGGAAGACAGTGCGCCATCAGGCTCAACGGCAAGATGAGCTATCAGTACCGCATGACCTACACGAACAGACTGATCGAAAACCTTGACAGGCTTTTTAACGGGGAGGATATGATCACCACCTGGTAAAAGCTGTACGAATAAAGGAGGTTACTATGACCGAGAACGAACAGAAATTCTATTCATACAAAGGCTATCCGCTCGTAAGAGTAGGCAATCAGATCTACTACGGCAGCATGAACGACAAATATGTCGTTATGCTGCAGATACTCGAAAGCAAGAAGATAAACGACACCCCCATCGCCACAAAGATCCGTCTTTACAAAATGGCGACCGATGAGAAGCTCTCTCCCATGGAGGCAATAGTCAAGCAGAGCGAGAAACCCAATCTCTACTCTGCCCTGGATATCGCCTATGCATGGCTGGGCATACAGAACTGACCGATACGCTGCCGCAGATGCAAAGTTCATCTGCGGCGGCTTTTTTTCATATTAAGTTGTCTGCTACAATTCTGCCAAAAAATGCACAACTTTACTATTGACTTTTATACCTATTTGATATATAATTATATTAACTGCTGACTTTTTGATGCTTCATTTTCAGGCATAGTACAGACGAGCCAAAACGTGCATGAAGTGAAGAATGTATAACAGCAGGATCATCTGTACAGTTTCAAAGGTGGAGAACGATGGACGACGAGAGGATATATGCCCGCAAAGCTCAGGAAAGGCTGAACTCGGTAGCCATGCCCATAGGAGGTCTGGGGCTGCTGGGTGAATCCATAATGAAGATAGCTGAGATACAGCAGACAGAGAATATAGATATTTCAAGACGTGCAGCCGTTATCTTCTGTGCAGACAACGGTGTGGTAAGAAGGCGCGTCTCCCAGAGCGACCACCTTATCACATCCAAGGTGGCTCAGAGCATAGCCGCAGGCCAGTCAAACGTCAATATACTGGCAGCCTATGCCAATACGGAGATATTCGTTGCCGATGTAGGCATAGCAGGCGATACCCCTCCGGGATGCCTCAACTTCAAGCTGCTGCGCGGCACCGATGATATCGCGGACGGACCTGCTATGGAAAGGCAGGCTGCAATGGGCTCCGCAGAAATAGGCGTGGGCATGGTAAAGACCCTTTCATCCGCAGGCTATAAGCTGCTTATATGCGGTGAGATGGGCATAGGCAACACCACCATAGCCACTGCGGTCACCTGCGCCCTTACAGGGGCTAAGCCCTCTGATATAACAGGACTCGGAGCAGGCGGAGATATGGATATGCTGCGCCGCAAGATAAAGACCATCGAAGAAGCACTTGCGGTAAACACCCCCTCCAAGGAGGATGAGTTCGATATCCTCTCAAAGGTGGGCGGCATTGACCTGGGCGCTATGATGGGAATGTACCTGGGCGGTATGAAATACAATATCCCCATAGTCATAGACGGTGCGGTGTCACTTACCGCAGCAGCCCTGGCTTATCTCTATAATCCGGAAGTAAAGAACTTCATGATCCCGTCCCACGCATCCAGTGAAAAGCTGGCTAAGGTGCTGTTTGAATATATGGATCTCAAAGCACCCATAGATGCGGGACTGCATATCGGTGAGGCAACAGGCGGCGTTATGCTCATGCCCATGCTCGATATGGCGATAGGGCTCTATAACTCCAAACATACATTTGAAAGCCTTGATATGGAACAGTACAAGATATATGAGGATGCATGACAGGCTAAGAGCGGATACCGGCTGACGGTATCCGCTCATTTGTTTCACGATCTTATCTTTACACCCTCCATGAATGTGGAAACATTGTACACGAAGAGTATCACATCATATTCGGCAGGATCGACTATTTCCGTATAGGGTATCTGGATATATCTCGTATCAAGCATGGTTATCTCACTGTAATGCTCGGCAAGAAAGGGCACAAAGCAGTGTGCATAGCTGTCCTTGAAGATAAGGAGCCTGCCGCCTTCATTGCCCGTGCGTATGGTTATCATGGGCTGATTCGTGCCGAAAAAGACGGAATATTTGTCCTTCTTTTCAAGATATTCCATGAAATACATCCCGCTGTGCTTTTCGGGGTCTGCCCCCGCCTCGCTGTAGATGTACACATCGGGCTCACGCCTGCGCCCCGAAGAATCTATGTAAAGATCAATGGAATCGGGCTTTATTTTGTCATAGAGCACCCTGGAATAGAAAGTCCCGCGGAAGTCATTGGAAGCATGCCTGAAATCGAACGAATTTTCGGGCAGAGCCTCATAGCCCAGCCTCTTTGCCGCGCACTGATAGGCGATGTAGGCGCCCTTTGTGGTCCAGTGATGGTCTGTGCGGTAATAGATATAGTCCTTCTTTGCCGCCTGCAGGCTGCTGTATACATCTATAACGCTGATGTCCTCCAGCTTTTCCGACACCTTTTCTATATATTCCCGCTGGTCGGGATTAGGTGCATTCTTCGGCAGCTCATCACGATATATCTCCGCCTGAGTGGGTACGAGCATCAGAAAACAGGGAGTGTCTGTCCCCGCAGCCACTGCATTGAGGCTGTCTGTCCCTGTTTCTATCCCGCTTTCGGCGGGCAGGTCTATCTTCTGCACAAGACGGTCTTTTAGTATGTAGATGCCGTTTACAGCCTTGTGTCCCATACACAGATCCATATCCGTAGCGGCGGAGATAGCCGTTTCCGAGCCTATGAAATGGTCGGAAAGATATTCCTCTGCATTCTCGGAAAAGTCACCGCTCAGGTACTTGGTCAATGAGAATACAGGCGGCTTTTTGAGGTACCTGTTCTGGTTCTCCGAAAAATCCTTCTTGGGAGCAGCCAGCGTTATAACTCCGCCTAACAGGAATATCCCCATCAGTATACAGATACTTATCTTTTTAGGATCAGTTTTCATAGATCAGCCGACTATCCTCACGGGGAGACCCTTGTTCCTCAGGTATTCCTTTACCTGCATGACGGTGAGCTCCTTGTAATGGAACAAGGATGCAGCCAGCGCCGCAGATGAACCTGTCTTTTCAAACACCTCGCTGAAATGTTCGAGCCTGCCGCATCCGCCGCTGGCTATGACAGGGATATTGACAGCATTGCATACAGCACCCAGCATCTCAATGTCAAAGCCGCTCTTAGTGCCGTCGGTATCCATGGAATTGAGGCATATCTCCCCTGCTCCGAGACTTTCTGCCTTTTTTACCCATTCGATAAGGTCTATCCCCATGTCAACTCTGCCGCCGTTGATGAATACGGTCCATTTTTTATCGGCAACCTTTTTTGTATCCACTCCGAGGCATATACACTGGGAGCCGAAAATATCCGCCCCGTCCTTTATGAGCTGAGGGTTCTTTACCGCCTGGGAGTTTACCGATACCTTATCCGCTCCCGCACGCAGTATCTCGCGCATATCATCCACAGAGGATATGCCGCCGCCTACGCACAGAGGGACAAACACCTGCTTTGCGGTCTCCCTGACCACATCCAGGAATACTCCGCGCCCCTCATAGGATGCGGTTATATCATAGAATACTATCTCATCGGCTCCCTGAGCATTGTATTCCTTTGCGCACTCCACAGGATCGCCGACTTCCTTTATGCCTTGAAAATTTATTCCCTTTACTACCTTTCCGTCACGGACATCAAGGCAGGGTATTATCCTTTTAGCAAGCATATTTCTCCGTCCTTTTCAGTATATTCAGACAGCCTTCAAGCAGTTGCTTTCCCGGTATACACGAACCTCGGCCCTTCTGCCCCGTTCTCACCTGTGGGGATATATCCCGAATTGATGAGCACTTTCCGGGAAGGGATATTGTCGGGCGCAGTTTCTGCTTCTACTCTTGTGATGCCTTTCTGTGAAAGAGCCCACCCGGATATGGCTCTGACAGCCTCGGTCATATAACCATGGCCGCACCTGCCCTGTCTTAACCCATACCCGACTTCGACGGTGCCATGATCGATGACCGTACCCCCGCTGCCCTTCAGCTCCATATACCATGCAGCATACCATACCCTGTTTTCGGGGTGATCCATGCAGCCCGCCAGCATCTCGGAATAAGCCTGTTTCAGTTCGGCATCCTGCGTATTTTCTATCAGGGCTTTCATTTCATCATCACCGACAGGATAAATGAAAAGCCTTTCGGTCTCTATTTTCATACCTACTATTCGCAAAACACCGAATAAAACATAAAGTATATATGTCCTTCCTATGTCCTCCCTGCCGTATGTGGGGAAGACATACTTTCGGTGTATCTATGTATAACATCAAAGCTACTTGTTGATTATACCATTTTTAAAGAGTTTTGTCAATATATACATTCTTGACTTATGATATATAATCTGCTATAATATAGAAAAACCGTGTCCTGACAGCAGCGTGCACGGCGATGGATGAGCTATGCGGGGTGAGAGTTATGAAAAAAGAAAACATTCTGTCTGCAAGGCGGCTTTTATGTATCCTGTTCGCCTTTGCAGCATTATTTGTTATCTGCAGTGTCCGTGTATCCGCAGAGGATCTTGTCACAATCCGGACAACTACTAATAATGCCCTTGAATATTCCGAGTATGCGCAGAGTTTTAACAGGAAATACCTGGAGGTGAACCTCAGGTTCCGCGCCAACACTCACATATCCGATAAGCTGACGGTGGTGTTTGCCGCTCCCGAAGGATTTTCCTTCGATAAGGAAGGTGAAAGGACAAAGCAGAAGAAGACCGTCGAGCTCCGCGACACCGTCGATGTGAATTGCAGAATTTTCCCTCATGAAAAGATAGATGCGGACGAAGACAGATATCTCTCCGTCACTGTGATATGCGGCAGCAGCAAAAAGACCTCAAAGCTGAAAGTCAGACTGCTGTATTCATCGGACAGCTATACGGCCACCTATAACAGTTACAGCGGCTCAATGGATTTCATGTTCTCCGAAAGGATGTTTGAGGAGCCTGCTGATAAATACAACAATTCCCTTGCCTTAGCGAGCTTTGCAATGGCAGCCTCTGCATATTCCTCCGACAGCACAGAAGAGAACTACACCAAAATGATGCGCCGCGATGAAAATATACGGGCATTTTTCAAGGATCTGGGCTTCAAGGGATATAAGTGCAGCAAATACTCAAAGCCCCTTGATGATGCAGGCAATTCCTGTGCCTATGCCATGGCATACAAGGAAGCGGAGATAGACGGAGAAAAGGCCGTCATAGTGGGAGTGGCTGTCCGCGGCGGAGGCTATGGCGCAGAATGGTCCAGCAATTTCTGCGTTGAGGGCGGCAGCACCAATGAACACCTGGGCTTTGCGGGAGCAGGCCACAGGATAGCAAGGGCAGCAGAAAAATACATATCCAACCTTCCCGAAAAAACAAAGGGATATAAGGTGTATATCTGGATATCGGGTTACAGCAGAGGTGCCGCAGCATCAAATATAGCCGCAGCCGCACTTTCATCCGGGCACGATGTCTATGCCTATACCTTTGCCACCCCTGCCACGGTAAAGGGTGACAAGAAGGACTATAAAAACATATTCAATATCGTTTCAAAAGAAGACCCTGTCCCCCGGATACCCCTTAGAGCATGGGGATACACACGCTACGGCAGAGATATCTATACCAATATAGAGGATGCGGATGCTGTTGAAAACGTGAAGAAATTCTACGAGGAAACTACGGGGGAAGCCTATAACGATCCTGTAAGCCACAGCAAGGA
>JAFPYQ010000221.1 GCA_017394475.1 Oscillospiraceae bacterium
CTTGAGGATGGAATCAACGAAGATATCCTTGATATCGTAGTTGCCTGCGAGAAGACCTGCTACAAGGCCGTAGAATGACTCAAAGGAATAGATCCTGTTAGCATCGGTCTCTACTATACGAACGGATGTTCCCACATCATAGCGGAGCTTGTCGTTCTTGTCGATGCATACTACATAGCCGCGTGTTGTAGCAGCAGCTTCCTTTATCATGTTGATAAGGATCTTAGTCTTTCCTGAGCCTTTGTTACCTGTGATAATCTTTACCATTATGTATGATCCTCCTGGATTTGAATATTTGCCGGGCTGCGGCATATCTGTCATCAGTTCGAGAGCCTTGCCTCGAGAGCAGCCTTTTCGCTCTCGTAACCGGGCTTGCCGAGAAGGGCGAACATGTTCTTCTTGTAGCTCTCAACGCCGGGCTGATTGAAGGGATTGATGCCGAGCAGGTAGCCGCTTATCGCGCATGCCTTCTCGAAGAAGAATGTCATATATCCGTAGGTGTACTCGGATGTATCCTCAGCTTCTATTACTATATTGGGGACGCCGCCCTCTGTGTGTGCGAGGATGGTGCCTTCAAGTGCCTTTCTGTTTACGATGGACATATTCTGGCCGGAGAGGAAGTTCAGTCCGTCGAGATTAGCCTCATCGGGTTCGATGAACAGGTCGGAAGCGGGCTTCTTTATATCAACGACTGTCTCGAACATGAGCCTTGTGCCGTCCTGGATATACTGACCCATAGAGTGAAGGTCGGTGGAGAATATGCAGGAATAGGGGAGAAGGCCTCTGTTGTCCTTGCCCTCGCTCTCGCCGAAGAGCTGTTTGTACCACTCGGCGGTCATAGCGAATGAAGGCTCATAGGAAACGAGGAACTCAACAGACTTGCCCTTCCTGTAAAGGATGTTCCTGATAGCTGCATACTTGTAGCAGTCATTGTCTGCGAAATCTGCCTTGAAGTCGCTCCTTGCCTTGGCAGCGCCTTCCATCACCTTATCTATATCTACGCCTGCAACAGCCATGGGGAGCAGTCCCACTGCGGTGAGAACGGAGAAACGGCCGCCTACATCATCGGGGATGACGAAGCTCTCATAGCCCTCTTCGTCTGCAAGGCTCTTGAGTGTTCCTCTTGCCTTGTCGGTGGTGGCATATATGCGGCCCTTAGCGCCGTCCTTGCCGTACTTGTCCTCAAGGAGCTTCTTGAAGATTCGGAAAGCGAGCGCAGGCTCGGTAGTAGTACCGGATTTGGATATTCCGTTCACCGAGAAATCGGTGATTTTTGCGATGGAGATTATGTTGTTCAGATATGCGGGGGAAATGCTGTTGCCCACATAATAGATCTTCGGTGTAGTGCATACATCATTGTAAAGAGAAGAGCGCATGAACTCGATGGCAGCTCTTGCTCCGAGATATTATCCGCCTATGCCGATGACGATGAGTGCCTTTGAATCGGACTGGATCTTCTTTGCAGCAGCCTTGATGCGCGCAAATTCCTCCTTGTCGTAATCAACGGGGAGATCTGTCCAGCCTAAAAAGTCATTGCCCTCACCTGTCTTGTCCTCAAGAAGCTTTGCAGCGAGCTCTGTCTGGGGCTTCATTGCCTCGAGTTCATGGTCTGCCATAAAGCCTTTGAGAAAGGCGGTATTCAGCTTGATTGGTGCCATAATGAAAGACTCCTTTTATTAAAAGGTGTTCGGCAGGCAGCAAAAGATGCCCACCTTATCATCATAGATGATAAATATATTTTACTATATTCTGATGGAATTTTCAACCGTTTTTTGAAACTTTTTTCGGGCACGGCTGATAATAAAAAATATTTGGTGATATACAATAAAATTCTATTCACAGATTTGTTGAAATCAGCCAAATCACGCTTTTTTCAACTTTGTGCCTTCCCTTGTCTCTTCTATCACATAGCCCATGGAAGTGATCCTGTCGCGCAGTTCATCGGCAAGGGCGAAGTTCTTCTCCTTGCGGGCAGCCTTGCGCTGTTCCACCAGTTCGAGCACCTCTGCGGGAATATCATCGGTGCTTTCCGCAGTGTTCAGCAGCGCCTGTGCATGGGGGATGAGATCGAGGGAGAGGACGCTGTCCATCCTTTCGATGGCTGCCAGCTTTACAGCAGGGGATGCATCGGATTTGAGCGCATCCATCAGGGCTGTTATTGCAAGGGATGTGTTGATATCATTTGCAAGTGCCTCATCAAAGGATGTGAGGAGCTTTTCCACCTCTGCCTCATCTGCCTTGCCGTCGGACCGGGGGATGAGCTTTGAGATGCGGGCGATGAGCCTGTTGTAGGCGGTTACTGCATTGTCCAGGTTCTCATAGGAAAATTCCAGGGATTTCCTGTAATGGGAGCCCAGGCAGAAAAATCTGTATGCAAGGGGATCGTAGCCTTTTTCCTTTAACAGGGAAACTGTGAGGAACTCTCCCTTTGACTTGCTCATCTTCCCGTTCTTATTGTTGAGATGATGGACATGGAACCAGCAGTTGCACCACTTGTGCCCCAGATATGCCTCGGACTGTGCTATCTCATTGGTGTGATGGGGGAAGGCGTTGTCAACACCGCCGCAGTGTATATCAAGGTGTTCGCCCAGGAACTTCATGCTGATGCATGAGCACTCAATATGCCAGCCGGGGTAACCAAGACCCCAGGGGCTCTCCCATTTGAGCTCCTGATCGTCGAACTTGGATTTGGTGAACCAGAGGACGAAGTCTGTCTTGTTGCGCTTGTTGGTGTCCTCATCCACATCGTCGCGGACTGCCACAGCCAGGTCTTCTCCGGAAAAATCACCGAATTTATAGTATTCATCCAGCTTGGATGTGTCAAAGTATATATTGCCGCCTGCCTCGTATGCAAAGCCTTTTTCTATAAGGGTGGAGATCACCTTTATGAAATCATCTATGCAGTCTGTTGCGGGCTTTACCACCTCGGGCTTTTTGATGTTCAGGGCATCGCAGTCCTCAAAGAATGCCTTTGTATAGAAATCGGCTATCTCCATGACTGTCTTGTGCTCGCGCTTTGCACCCGAAAGCATCTTGTCATCGCCTGTGTCGCCGTCGGAGGAGAGGTGACCCACGTCGGTGATGTTCATTACGCGGTTTACCTTCAGCCCTGTATATGCCATGTACTTTTCAAGTATATCCTCGCAGATGTAGGAGCGGAGATTACCGATATGTGCATAATGGTATACTGTCGGTCCACAAGTGTACATATTAACGGTCCCGGGGGTGTAGGGAACAAAATCTTCCTTTTTGTGGGTGAGCGTATTGTACAACTGCAGCTGCATAAACATCGTCCTCCTTGGGTTTTGTCCTGTAAAAAAAATATCGAGGCACTCGCCTCGATATAGTGGAGCGGATTACGGGGCTCGAACCCGCTACCTCCACCTTGGCAAGGTGGCGCTCTACCAGATGAGCTAAATCCGCATATTTGGTGCTTCCGGACGGAATCGAACCATCGACACGGGGATTTTCAGTCCCCTGCTCTACCGACTGAGCTACAGAAGCGCATTTGGCGACCCGGATGGGACTCGAACCCACGACCTCCGCCGTGACAGGGCGGCGTTCTAACCAGCTGAACTACCGGGCCATTGGTGGAAGTTACAGGGCTCGAACCTGTGACCCTCTGCTTGTAAGGCAGATGCTCTCCCAGCTGAGCTAAACTTCCACAGCCCTTGTGTTGTTGTCGTTTGTCGTGTTCGTCAACCGACTTAAATATATTACCACATACAGCACGATTTGTCAAGAACTTTTTTTGAAAATTGAGCGATTTGTGAAATATGCATATCAGATATCGCAAAAATTACTTTGCGATATGCATTATGCACATAAAACGCCTCTTTTTTCTACGGGTCAGTCTTATTCGAGGCACGGTAATTCCGGTAACTTTAGTATGCCGGTATGCCAACTGATATACACTAAGGGCAAGGGGTGGAACAGACTATGCCTCTTATGAGCTCTGCGAACATCTTGATGATGCGGAGGATAAAAGACAAAAAAGAGTCCTTGGAGCACAAAAAACAAACGCTAAGCGCAAACAGAACGAAAAGGCAACGCACGCTGAGCGTACGGTGAGCGTACAGAGAGCGGACGCTACAAAGACAAATACAAAGACAAATACAAGTACAAGAACAAGAACAAGTACACTTACACATATAAGATCAGATTATCTGCCTATTTCTCCTTGCGGAGAAATAGGTTCGTCGGAAAAAATTTCCGACTCGGCCGCAAATGAGCCCCAAAAAGTCCGGAAAGTTGTTTTTTAGATGTGCCGCTGATATCATGACCGCTATGCTCATTTCCGTGCTTTTGTAAGAATATCCATGCTCTTATGACCCCATACTTCAGCAGAAGGATAAGATCCGCGCGGGCATTGCCTGACAGGAGATTGAAAGTTACCGGGTCGCAAATAAAACGGTTCGTATAAAACCTATCGGCGAAAACGGCGGGCTTTGCCCGCAAAGGATTGACATCGGGGTTGTTTTTTTGTATAATGAGTAAGATATATGTGGAAATTCGTCCTTTTCCGTGACCTGTAAGCACCGGAACAGGGCAGTACAATATCATACAAAGTACAAAAGAGAGGGATAGTTATGGAAAACGCAAGTCTGTTCAATACCCGCGGCTTTACCGACGATACACTGTTTGACGCACTTTCATCCGCAAATGCAGGCCTCGGAACTCCCGAAATGGGTCAGATCGCGGGCCAAAGGGCTGTAATATACAGGAATGTATCCGATGGCTTCGATGTGTATGCAAGTGTTTACGGATCCGATATCATCACCGGAAAGAGCAACAACAGTCCGGTCTCAAGTTTCGGAAGTTTCGGATCGCCTGCAGTCACCTCATCAGAGGCAGAGGCTGCCGCGGACAATGCGGTATCGCAACTAACGGAGCTCATAAAACAGATCGAGATCGGCAGCCCCACTGCTTCAAGCAGCGGATCCATGTCATACTTCATGGAGCAGAAGCAGCTATCCATGAAGCCGATATACAATGTATATGGCCCGGATAAGACCCTTGTATACCATGTGGAGGGCGATGTGCCCCATCTGAACTACTCCATACAGAAAAACGGCACCGAAGTGATGAAACTCAAGAAAAAATTGCCCGCCATTATGCTCAGCTACTCTGTCATATTGGGTGGCAGTGAGATAGGTCACTTAAAACAGAAGGTGAAGCTCAGCTGCCCGGAGATAGTGGGAACTCTTAACGGCAGCGAACTGAAGATAGCAGCCGATGCCTTGCTGTATGACTTTGAAGTGACCCTTGGAGGCCGTAAGATAGGAGAGGTCAAGAAGGCCGCTGTGTTTGATAACTACTCGATCATTATATATGACGAAAGCTGCCGCGATCTGCTCATCACAGCAGCTGTCATGTGCGACCATCTCGTAGACCGTTCAGGCACATGATCAGGACCTGCAGACAGGAGTGAGAACATGACACTATACAGACCCGTAGGCACGGCGGAGCTTGAACTCATAGAACAGAGCGGATACACGGCATTTCCGCCGAGACTTCCCGGACAGCCCATATTCTATCCGGTGCTGAACAGGGAATACGCTGTGGAGATAGCATCGGGATGGAATGTAAAGAGCACTCCCGACCATCGTGGATATGTAACTGAGTTTGAAGTGGATGACGAGTACTGCTCCCGTTTTGAGGTGCAGACCGTGGGAGCCGCCCGTCACAGGGAGTTGTGGGTGCCTGCAGAGGAGCTTGATGAGTTCAACAGCCATATCATCGGCAGGATAGAGGTCATCCTCTCCTTCGGGGATGAAAAGCAGGATAAAGGGTGAGGAATGATGAAAATAGACCATATCGCCATGTATGTAAGCGACCTTGAAGGGGCAAGGGAGTTTTTTGCCGGGTATTTTTCGGGGACGAGCAACGAGGGCTATCACAATCCGAAAACAGGCTTTCGTTCATATTTCATCTCATTTGAGGATGGGAGCCGCCTTGAACTGATGAACAGGGCTGAGATGACTGACCGCGAAAAGCAGCTCTATCCTGCGGGTTATGCTCATATAGCCTTTTCCGTGGGCAGCAAAGAGAAGGTGGATGCCCTTACGAAGCGGCTCGCCGATGACGGCTATGAGCTTGTCAGCGGCCCCCGTACCACAGGTGACGGCTGCTATGAGAGCTGTCTGTTCGGCATTGAGGACAATATCATAGAGATAACGATATGACTATGGGGCTGTAAAAACGCCTCAAAACCAAAAATGGTGCTGCCTCTGTGTGCCTGCAGTACACAACGTCTGCGGCGTTGCTCCTGCTCGGTGCTGATATGTAAGTTCAACCGCCGCACTCGAACGCTTCCGATTTTACATAACCCATACGGTTTGTGATCTCGGTTCTGTGTTTTTGAGCGCGGCGGCTTTCTTGCAGGCTTTCTGTTGCTTGCTGTCTGCTTCTATTGAACAGAGCTGTTGTTTTGTGCTGCGGCAGAACTTTGTTCCGCGATACCGGAGCTTTTTAATCATCCACTCCCTGCAATGGGGCTTGGATGCTTAAAAAGCACCCCCCCTGACCCCCTTTTATTTCCGAGGGCTGTCAGCTGTTCTTCCTGAAATTATTGTCGGTGAGTATTCGTGCGGCGATGAGCCCCATAGGCAGGGCAAGGACTATCATAAATGCCTTTGTGATCCACAGCAGGCCGTCACTTGTATTGTTCAGGGCAAAGTAGTATATAGCCTTGTACATGAACATGCCCGGCACCATAATGACTATGGAGGGCACAGTGATGGTGATCCTGGGGAAGCCTATGAAGCGCTTTATGCCCGATGCGGCAAGGCCTGCGCACATAGCGCCTATGAATGCGCCTATACCCACGGGTATGCCTGTCAGATCCACCAGTGTAAGGCGGAAGGTGTTGCACAGCATCCCTATCATAGAGGCGGTGAATGCCATTTTCCTATTGCTGCCGAGCATCAGTGAGAAGCCGAACACACCTGCAAAGCTGGCCGCAAGGCGCATGGCGGTCTTTATCTGCATCGGTATCACAGGCTCGGGAAGGTCTCCGGGGGCATATCTGAACACAAATGCGGCAACATAGCCCGTGATGGTGGCGGTGCATATTATCAGCAGGGCATAGGTTATCCTTTCCATACCGCTGCGCAGATCGAGCTTTGCTATGTCAAATCCGCCTGTGATGAGGGGGAAACCCGGGATGATAAAGAGCATGGCGCATATATAGCCCGCCTGATGTACCGCAGGGAGCCCCACCAGCATATCGAGCAGCTCTGTTACCAGCACATACACTGCACAGGCTGCTGTCACCGATGCACACACATTCGCGGTGAGGGTTATGTGGTGCTCTATCAGCTTTTTGCGGATGAACTGACCAACGCCTGCGCCGAAGAAGGCACCTATCATCTCCATGGGGCCGCCGCCCAGAAGAAAGGCAAAGGAACAGCAGGCGATACCCGAGGCCAGCCCTAACTGCCATGCCTTGTATTTTACGGCTGATTCGCCTATCTTGTCAAGGATATGGTGGAACTGCTCCACAGAATACTTGTCAACGCGATCTGCAAAGTTGTCCGAAAACTGTTCTATGGCGTTTATCCTGTCGGTGGAGACCCCTGCGGTGGAAAGGGTGATCTCGGTGGTGACCTCTTCCGAGCCTTCGATGCAGGTGTATTCTATGGTAAGCAGGCCTATATCCGCGTTGCAGACTATCCCCAGTGCCCTGGACAGCTTGTTCATGGAGGCTCTTACACGCCATGCGGCTGTTCCCGAGGAAAGGAGCATGGAGCCTATCCGCCCCACAAGGGTGGATTTTTCTTTCAGGGCAGCCTTTGAGGCAGGTACGGCTGCGGTGTCCTCGGCTGTGTCTATCATATCGTACCAGTCGATAGACATGTGCTGTTTTCTGAATTTGCTCATAAATATCCCTTTTCTCCCGCAGGCTCTCCAAAAAAATTTGACAAAACCCGTCGGAAGTATTATAATAATATAATGGGTATCTTTCGGGAAGATACCATATCTGTTGATCAGATAAGAAACACAGATAATTATATCACTTTCATACAGAAAAATCAAGCGGCTTACGGGCTTTTCACAAGGAAAGGGGCATAATATGGATATTCGTGTGGGGCATGGATATGATGTACACATAATGGCAGCCAACAGGAAGCTCATCCTGGGCGGCTGTGAGATAAATTCTCCCTTCGGTCTCTACGGCCATTCGGATGCGGATGTGCTCACCCATGCCATCATGGATGCTATGCTCGGAGCCTGCGCTCTGGGGGATATAGGCGCTCACTTTCCCGATACCGATGATGCCTGGAAGGGCGCTGACAGCATAGAGCTGCTCAAAAAGGTGAAGGAGATCATCGGCAAGGAAGGCTACAGGGTATCGAATATCGACAGCACCGTTGTGGCACAGGTGCCGAAGCTGGCTCCCTTCATCTACAGTATGCGCCGCAACCTTGCCGAGGCACTGGGAATAGATGTGGACAGGGTGAGCGTGAAAGCCACCACCGAGGAAAAGCTGGGCTTTACCGGGAAATGCGACGGTATGGCGGCTCATGCGGTCTGCCTTGTGGTCAGGGATGAAAAATGAGAGAGGCTCATGACCGGAGAGGGACAGGGCTTATGAAAACAGACAGGGAAAATACAGGCTTCATATTCGATACTCTGCATGATGCAGGGCATGAGGTATACCTGGTGGGGGGCTGTGTGCGTGACCTTGCGGCAGGGCACCCCGTTCATGACTATGATTTCACCACCGATGCCCTGCCCGATGAGATGATACGCATATTCGGCGAGGAAAACATCATCCC
>JAFPYQ010000222.1 GCA_017394475.1 Oscillospiraceae bacterium
CGGTGTATGCTATGGTCACGCCCGCGCATATCATAGCAACGGGAGTGTTGCACGCCTTTATGTGATCACCTGCGGAGAGGATGATCTGCGGCAGATGTATCTGTGCCACAAAGCATATAAGCCCGATGATTATTGCGATTATAGCGGGTGATGTGATGATCTTCTTCAAATTGGCACTTTCCTTGCCGCCGAACATCATGACGCCATAGGTCCAGCACATTATATTGAATATGGTAAGGTAACCCGTTACATAGAGTACTCCCTCGCTGCCGAAAAGAGCGTTTATCAGCGGCAGCCCCATGAACCCACAGTTTGAGAATGTGGAGGAGAACTTTACGATAACCGGATTGTCCGAATCATCTTTTCTGAATATGATAAAGAGCACCGCCATTATGAGCGCGTAGGAGCCTGCTGCCAGGGCTATCGAAAGCCCCAGGCCTCTGAGCAGTTCCATGCTGAAGGTCTGTTCCTGATAACTCATGACGATGAGCACAGGGTTTACCACATACAGGAGAAATGCGGAAAGTTTCGGATTGGTAGCCTTGTCGATGATCCCCAGCTTTCCGCAAAGGAATCCCGTTGCTACCAGTAAAAACATTACCATTATCTGCTGCAGGCAGATAAGAGACAGTTCCATTCTATACCCTTCTTAAACAGTTATTACGGGCGATCGCCGCCGTCCTTTATCATCTGCGGTATGCCGCACATCAGCCTGTATACCCTTTCGGAGGCCTCTGCTATGATGCATCCGCATCTGCCGGCATTGGCACGGTATTCGCGTTCGGTGCGCTCCATGGGTATCACCCCTGCGCCTATCTCCGCCAGTATTATGCACAGATGGGGATATTTCCCGCAGAGCGTATGCGTGAAATCGGTAGGGGATATATCCTGCTCCATCAGCCTGCGCACCAGTACCTCGTAATCATCAAGGCAGCCGCACCCTTCGGGCAGTGTGAGATCGTGCAGAAAAGTGTCCGGGATATCCTTGCAGCTCACCATATTTTCTTTTTTCAGAGTGTTCGTTGCAAAGGAAGTTTTTCCCTGCGCACAGGCGCCTGTTATAAGTATCATGATACTTCCCCGAGCAGGTAGGTTACTATTTCCTGCTTTTCACACGGGTCACAATGACCTTCTAAGCATATATCGGCATCTGTATTGTTTATGATTTCAGCCAGCTTTCGGCTGTGCACAGGATCTATTTCCCATGTGGGGAACTTTCCCCCTGCGGAGTCGCCGATAAACAGTATTTTTTCACCGGGGAGGCATATTAGGGTGGAATCGTCGGTATGGGGCGATGGGCTCTGGAAAAGGTGCACGGGGCAGTTCCCCGCATCTATCATCAGCTCTCCGCTGAAGGTCATATCGGGCAGTGTGATGACAACGGGCTTATCCCCTGCATATTCAAGGCGGATGCTCTCATGGAGCGAGAGAAATTCCTCTTTGCCCTTTTCTGCGATGAGCTTGGCAAAGCTTTTCAGGTGTTGGCTTGTAAGGGTATTGGCAACTGTGATGCCGTGGACTGCGTGCATAGCGAATGTATGATCCCAGTGCCAGTGGGTAATGATAGTGATATCCGGGAGGGGGAGACCTTCATTTTCTATCGCCCGGTAAAATTCCCCGATATGCTCCCGTGAATGTCCCGCATCTATGGCTATGGTGAGTTTATCACCGCGGATATATCCGAGATTGGGGCGGTCACGTTCCTTTTCAAAGGGGTAGTACATGACACGGTCTGTCAGCTTTATGAGTTTCATCTGATTATCCTCTGTAATGTTCGAATGCGGCCAAATTGCCGCACTGACTATTTTACCATAAAGACTATGGTCTTGTCAATGCCTTGTATTTTCCGATACATGATGATCCAAAAAATCTTGCACGAAAAAAGAAAAATGTTTTGGTCAAAAGGATAATTGACAGCAGGGTGGTTTTATGGTATCATAGTGTTTGCACTCTCTTAGAAAAATAAATGAAGAGGCGGTCACGTCACTGATGTGATCATAAAACAAACAGGAAAAGATAATGAGAAAAGAAATGAAAAGGGTGGCCGCATCTGCAGCGGCGCTGATGATCTGCAGTGTATTGTTCACGCAGAACACCTCTGCGGATTATTCCAATGAGGTGGATGAGCTTGAATATGAGCAGTACCGCATCAGCAAAGAGATAGAGGATCTTGAATGGCAGCTTTCCCGGTTTGAGGAAGGCGCCCGAGAGAACGAAGAATACATGCGCATCTATGATGAGAAGATGAGGCTGAAGGAGGAGGAGATAACCAACATCCGCTTTCAGATAACATCTCTCGAGGCGCAGATAAACCTGAAAAAGGCCGAGACCGAGCGCAAGGAAAAAGAGGTAGAGGAAGAACTCGATCAGTTCCGCAGCCGCCTGCGCGTGATGTATATGGAGGGCAACGACAGCCGCATGTCCGTTGTGACAGGCTCACAGGATTTCTACGATCTTCTGATGAGGAGCGAGCTGGTCCAGCGTATGTCCCGCATGGATCATGATATGATCGAAGATCTCAAATTCGATCTTCGCTCTCTTGAATCCGAGAAAAAGTCCCTTGAAGAAGACAAGGCGCGTCAGCTCGAAAAAAAGCAGGAGGCAACGGAAAATCTCGAGGAGCTCAGGCAGATATACAGCGAGCATGCCGAAACAAAGGCATACTTTGAGGCAAAGGCTGAGGCTGCAAGGGATGAGACCGCCGAAATGCGCGCAAAGCGTGAAGATGTGGAGTATGAGCTCCAGGTGGCGATCCGTAAGCAGCAGGAGGAAAACGAGAGACTCGAAAGAGAGCGCCGTGAACGCGAGGAACGGGAAGAACAGGAACGCCGCGAGCGTGAGGCACAGCAGAGCTATGAGGAGGAGTATTATTCATACTCCTATTATGACGATGACGACGATGACGATGACTACGAGGATGACTACGACGACTATGAGGAAAGCTATGACGACTATTCCTACAGCTACAGTTCATCATCGGGTGATCTGTGCTGGCCGTGCCCCGGTGTATGGAACATAACCGACGGCTACGGATGGCGCACCAGAGACGAGGAAGGCGGAGCATCCGATTTCCATGGCGGCATCGACATAAACAAGCCGGGCTGCTACGGTGAGGAGATAGTCGCAGCTGCATCCGGAACGGTCATAACCGCATCGGATACGGGCAACGGCTATGGTATCCATGTTGTCATAGATCACGGCGGCAGGCTCGCCACACTTTACGGCCACATGTCGAGCTGCACTGTCAGTGTGGGTGAATATGTCTCCCAGGGGCAGACCATAGGATATATAGGCTCCACAGGCTACGCCTACGGCAACCACTGCCACTTTGAGGTAAGAGTGGACGGTGAAAGAGTGGATCCGCTGGATTATGTGGATTACTGATAAAGAATAATAAACAAAAAGGATGTCTCGCAAAGACATCCTTTTTTGGTACAAACTGATGATGTGGTTTTTTAGACAGACTTCTCACAGCCTGTGTTCACAGTTCCTCCTGCAGGGCAACAGGCCTTGAACAGCTGACAGTCAGATTGCCGTTCCTGGTGCGTATGTCATCTATCATTTTCTTTGTGCCGGCATCGGGCTTTAAGATGATATCATAGCGCAGCTCGAAAAGCGAGCCCATGTTCGTCGTTTTAGTGGAACGCAAAGTGTAGGTAAGGGTGTTGGCTTTCAGGATATCATCAAAGGCACCTTCAAAATCAAGGTCTTCCGGAACGGTTATCCTGAGTTCCATTGTGTTTTCCTTGCTGCCGCCGAAGTTTATGGTGCTTAGCAGTATCATTATGATGCACACTGCTACGGTTATCAGAAAAGCAAAGCCGATATATCCCATCCCCGTGGCAAGTCCGACTGCCATGGAAAGGAATATGGCGGATATATCCTTTGAGTTGCCCGGAACGGAGCGGAACCTGATGAGGCTGAAAGCACCCAGCACCGCAACGCCCGTGCCCACATTGCCGTTTACCATCATGATCACCGAGGATACGATGATAGGCAGCAGAATGAGTGTGGAAACGAAATTTTTGCTGTATCTGTTCTTGAACATATAGCACAGGGATATGATAAGTCCGCAGGCTGCTGCGCTGCCGAAGCACATAAGATAGTCCCTGAGGTCAACATTTCCCGATAGGATGCTGTGGAATAACATATTGTCTCTCTTTCTTACTGATCGGAGTATAGGTCGTCACGCCGTAAACCGCATAAGAGGGTCTGTCATCAGCAGTTTACGGCTTCCCTTGAAGTGTATGCTCCGAATTCTGTTTCAGTGGAGCAGAGCTCCTTTTCATAAAATGCGCCGTACTTGGAGAAGGAAGTGGGATATGCCTTTATCTCACTCAGTGTGCCGGTCATCCACAGTGGCATGGCACCGGATATTTTTATTTCAAGCAGTATATTATTTGCAGGGAGCAGCAGCAGACCGCCGTCTCCCTCAGCAGGGTTCAGTCTGTTGCGCCTGCACCTGATATTGCAGTCAAAGGTCATGCGGATGGTCTCGTCCTGCGTGCCTGCCATTGCAAGGCGGTCGTAGCACATGAGCAGAGCGGGCTTTGCCCCGTGATATTTTACGGAATAGTCTATCTCCCTGAGTATCTGGGAGTCATACGGCAGTTTACCGTGGAGTATATACGCATTTGCCTGGGAAAGGGTCATGGGGACCCTGCGCTTGTATACCGTTCCCATGAATTTCTTTTTCAGTTCGAGAAACACCGGATAGTCGCCGTTTGTGGGCCTGCCGTAGGAGCGCAGCCTTATCTTTTCCTTGTAGATGGGCTTTTCTATGGAAGTGCGGATCATGCGGTCATCCTGTGTATCAAAATACAGGCTGTATATAGTGGTGAGCCCATAGCAGTCCTCTTCCATATATGGGGCTATAAGGGCTCTCATGCGCCTGTACTGGTCTTCATTCAGCAGATATTTTATTTCCTCTCTCTTGAAAACGCCTGTCAAATTCTTCACTTCCTTTCGTTCTGATATGATCATACGATACTTTCCTTAATACAAACTTAAATTATAACATAAAAATGTGAAATTTCTGCGAAAAATTCGCGATAAATTCTGAATTCGTCATAAAAATTTTTCATATCTTGATATAAGGCGCTTTACGGGGCTTCTGCCCGGTACGGTGAGGTTTTCTATTTACTTGACAGAAAG
>JAFPYQ010000223.1 GCA_017394475.1 Oscillospiraceae bacterium
ATATCCAGTCTCTTTTGAGTGATGCTGCTCTTTGCCATATTCGTATCGGTGACTATCAGGGCTTTTTCGGACACTTCCTTAAAAAAACTGTCGGTGAAGGCTTGTGAAAAATAAAGAGTATGGGCGTGCTCAAAATCTGCCGTGCAGTGTATCACGCGGATGATAACCGAACGTTCGGGCTCTGTGAGGGATACCCCCATTTCCGAGAGTTCCCGCTCTATTATCTCAAAGCTTTTTGATTCTATCTCCGAGGGAAGCATAGCTGTTCTCCCTGTACTTTTATATACTATTACGAACGAAAGTACCGTTCATAATAGATTATAATGTATACAGACCCGTGTGTCAATAGAAACCGTGCATGATTTGTCACTTTTACGAAAAAATATTGACAGTTTTCATAAAATAGGGTATAATGTATATATCTCGGGAGATGCCATAGAACAGGTATTCTCCGCTGGTATCCACATAAGCTGTCATTATTTGAAAGGAAACATCATGCGTTCGAGCGGGATATTGCTGCATATCTCTTCACTGCCGGGAAGGTACGGTATCGGTACTCTCGGAAGATATGCCTTTGAATTTGTCGATACACTGAAAAAAAGCCGCCAGACCTACTGGCAGATACTCCCCATAGGCCCTACGGGATACGGGGATTCACCATATCAGAGCTATTCCGCATTTGCGGGCAATCCCAATCTCATTGACATGGACAAGCTCATTCACGAAGGGCTCATCGACAAGGATGACGTCGATCTCAAGACCCTTGCAGAGAAGAGCTTCTATGACTATGCACAGCTTTTTTCCTACAAGAAGATAGTACTGATAAAGGCATGCAAGGCCTTTCTTGAAAAGGATGAGGCATCGCGGATAGACAGATTCAACGATTTCTGCTCCGAAAATGCTTTCTGGCTGGATGATTATGCCCTTTTCATGACCATCAAGACCTATTTCAACCAGACTATGTGGACACTGTGGGACGATGATTTCAGGCTCCGTGATGAGGATACCATAACAGCTTTTTCAAAAGCTCACGCAGCCGAGATAACACAGTGGAAATTCATGCAGTTCATATTCTTTGAGCAGTACAACGCACTGAAAAGGTATGCGAACCGCAAGGGCATAAAGATATACGGCGATATGCCCATATATGTCTCCATGGACAGTGCGGATATCTGGGCTCATCCCGAAATGTTCGACCTTGATGAAGACCGCAGGCCCATAAAGGTGGCAGGCTGTCCTCCCGACCCCTTTGCTCCCACAGGTCAGCTCTGGGGCAATCCTCTCTACAACTGGGAATATCTCGAAAAGAACGGCTTTGACTGGTGGGTGCAACGTGTAAAGTACAGCTCACAGCTTTTCGACCTCACGAGGATAGACCATTTCAGGGGCTTTGAGAGCTATTACGCCATCCCTGCAGAGGATAAGACCGCCGAAAACGGCGAATGGCTGAAAGGCCCCGCTATGAAGCTGTTCGATGCCATAAAGGAACAGGCAGGGGATGTAGCACTGGTGGCAGAGGATCTGGGATTCCTCACCGACGGCGTGAAAGAAATGCTCAAAGCCGCAGGTTATCCCGGGATGAACGTGCTGGAGTTTGCCTACGGCGGCGATGACAGCCAGTATCTCCCCCACAATCACAGCAAAAACAGCGTGGTCTACATAGGCACTCACGATAATGACACGGCTCTCGGCTGGTACCGACTGGCGGACGATGACACAAAACGCTTTATGAAGCGCTATCTGGGACTCAAAAAGATAACCTCCGAGAAAAAAGCAGTCAAAGCCCTTATCCGCGCCCTCTATGCCAGTCCTGCGGACACCTGTATCATACAGATGCAGGATGTGCTCAGACTGGGTTCGGATGCAAGAATGAACATCCCCTCTACAGTGGGCGGCAAAAACTGGGCATGGCGCCTTGAAAAACTCCCCGGCAAAAAGGATATGAAGGCGGTCAGAGAGCTCACTCAGACCTATTTCAGATGCAGCGGGAAATAAAGGAACGATATGACTATAATCACAGTCTCACAGCTCAACAGATATATCGCATCAAGGCTCAAGGAGGATGAGCTCCTTCACCCCCTCTATATAAAGGGCGAGATAACCGATTTCAAGATACACTATGCCTCGGGACACCTGTATTTCTCGGTAAAAGATAAGGAAGCACGCATAAAGGCTGTAATGTTCTCGGCAGCTGCATCAAAGCTCAGGTTCGAGCCCGAAAACGGCATGAATGCCATATTCACTGCCGATCTCAGGATGTACGAAAAGACGGGTGATGTACAGCTTTATGTGACAGATATCGTCCCGGACGGCATAGGAGCTATGTACCTTGCCGCTGAACAGCTAAAGAAACGCCTGGCGGAAGAAGGGCTGTTCGACATGGATCACAAAAAGGCCATCCCGGAGATCCCCCGCGTCATAGGCGCTGTCACAGCCCGGAGCGGCGCCGCACTGCAGGATATCATCAATGTCCTCCAAAGGCGTGCCCCCTATATAAGGCTGAAAGTGTTCAATATCCCCGTGCAAGGCAGCAATGACGGTGAGATCTGCCGCATGCTGCGCATCGCCGATGAAGCGGGCTGTGATGTGATCATCTGCGGCAGGGGCGGAGGAAGTGCTGAGGATCTGATGATATGGAACAGTGAGAGCATCGCGTGGACTGTCTATGATATGAAGACCCCCGTTATATCCGCAGTGGGTCATGAGATAGACAACACGGTGATAGATCTCGTCTCCGACCTGCGCGCTCCGACCCCCTCTGCAGCAGCAGAGCTGGCAGCCGCAGATATAATGGAGATATACGATGCCGCCGCAGCTATGAAGGTGCAGCTCGCACAGGTCATGGAAAAATATCTTTCCGACCGCGAGCAGCAGTGCAAAAGCTATCAGAACAAGCTGGAGCTGTTGTATCCGAAGGCCAAACTCTCCTCGCTGTACACACAGGCAGAAGGCCTCAGAACAGCGCTTAAAAGCGCCATGGATCACTATCTAAAAACGAAATATACAGAACTTGTGCGCCGCACAGAACAGCTTGAGACCCTTTCGCCCCTGAAAGTCATGTCAAGAGGATACTCTCTTGTTTACAGGGATAATGCCCTGATCCGCTCCGCCGATGGGCTGAAAAACGGCGACCGAGTACACATAGTTTTCTCCGAGGGCGAGACCGATGCAGTTATCACACGATAAAAAAATACCCCCTGCCAATGGCAGGGGGTATTGTAAGTATGATCACTTGAGTTCGATAGTTGCACCAGCAGCTTCGAGCTTAGCCTTGAGCTCTTCAGCCTCAGCCTTGGAAACGCCTTCCTTGAGAGCCTTAGGAGCAGCCTCAACAGCTTCCTTAGCTTCCTTGAGGGAAAGACCGCAAGCATCCTTGACAGCCTTGATAACGTTCATCTTAGCGTCGCCGAAGGAAGCGAGAACTACGTCGAATTCAGTCTTCTCAGCAGCAGTGTCAGCACCGCCTGCAGCAGGACCTGCAACTGCAACAGCAGCAGTTACACCGTACTTCTCCTGGATAGCGTCGATGAGCTCAGCGAGTTCGAGTATAGAATATGTGTCAAGTTCTTCAAGGAACTTAGTAACCTTTTCAGATGCCATGATAATTATCTCCTTTTCAAATCAAATTTCAAATGTTTATGCACAACGAATATGATCGTTATGCTGCCTCTGACTCTTTCTTGTCCTGAAGAGCCTTGAGGGTAGCTGCGAGCTTCTGGATGGGACCCTGGAGAGTACCAACGAGCTGTGCAAGAAGAACATCCTTTGAGGGGATCTTGGAAAGAGCAGCAACTCCTGCCTTGTCGTAGATCTCGCCTTCGATATAGCCTGCCTTGAGTTCAAACTTGTCCTCATGATCCTCAGCGAATTTACCGAGTATTCTTGCGGGTGCTGTCTGATCGGCATTGCTTATAGCGATAGCCGTAGTGCCTTCGAGAGTATAGTTAAGATCTGAAAGACCTGCCTCATCGAATGCACGGCGCAGCATAGTGTTCTTTTCTACAAAGTAGGTAACGCCTGCTTCTCTGAGCTCTTTTCTGAGCTTGGTGTCCTCCTCAACAGTGATGCCCCTGTAATCCACGAGCACGCCTGCAACAGAACCCTTGAGCAGCTCAACGAGCTGAGCGACCTTCGCCTGCTTTGATTCAAGTGCCTTTGCGCTTGGCATTGTTTACACCTCCGATTCAAGTGATCTGCTATCATCGGGAAAGTATCAAAAAAGCCCTTTCCATACAGAGAAAGGGCGCGTAATCACAAAATTAGAGCGATCCTTCCTCGGCAGGATTTACATATCACTACTACCTGCTGTCTTAAGAATATGATAGCCGCTGAATGAAATCAGCCTACTCATTATACTATATTTGCCCTGTCTTGTCAAGCGCTTTTTTTACCGCAAACATAGAATTTTCCTGTACAAATTCTTTTTGTACTGTGCATTTCCGACAAAGCCATGAAAAAATGCCGAAAACACATCCTGTTTATGCGCTATTTTCAGCGCTCTATACCGCTCGTATACTTGACTTTGCAACTTATTTGTGCTATAATCAATAGAGCATTCTTAAATGTGTTATGCATCAGACCACCTGTTTTTTGCATCACATACCACAGAACACAGAGGGCGATATGAAAAAGATCTTATCGGTACTGTGCGCTCTAATGATGTCACTTTCGCCGTTCACAGCGGCTCCCTCCTTTTTCGCTGCCGATGTCAGTGCAGCTGCTGCTTCTGACACCACAGGAGATCAGAAGATCGAAAAGGAACTGCGCAAGGGCTTGACCGCCTTTGACAAGAGGATAAAGCTCATAAGGACCGTACAGAATTATGATGAAAGCAAGGCTGACGAGTTCTACAAGGACATTCAGGACACTTTCGCCGGGTTGATGACAGACAAGGAATTCTTCTACGTTGAGGATTCTCTGACACTGAGCGGTTGGGTCCTCAATAATACGATGCACGTCAACGTTGATGTGTCATATATTACGGATAAAAGCTATCTGAACAGTTATAAGAATAAATTCGACAAGGCTTTAAAGAACACCGTTTCCGGTGTGGACAAAAAATGGACAGATCTGCAGAAGACGGCATATCTCCATGATACGCTGATACTGAACACCTCCTATCTCAAAGATGATGCTTCAAGATACACTGCCACCCCATACGCTGCTCTTGCAGACGGCAAGGCGCTTTGTGTGGGCTATGCAAGGGCTTATTCCATACTCCTTTCGGAAGTGGGCATCAAGTCAATGCTCGTTGACACCGCAGATCATGAATGGAACCTTGTCAAGATAGGCGGCAGCTGGTATCACGTTGACTGCACCTATGACGATTCCTACATAGATAATGTACAGAACCCGTATACTGTATTCCATACATATTTTCTGAAAAGCGATACGGCTATGTCCGATCACGGCACCTTCTCCCCTGCAGGGATGGCTCGCTCGACCACCTATGACGATTTCGGATGGAAAGACCCCATAAGTCCCTTTGCATTCTATGGGAACGGGATAATATATAATGACGGCTCTTCCGTGAAGGTCTACAACACCTCCGCGAAAAAGACCACAAAGCTCTTCTCTGTCACCGATAAGTGGGAGATCCACTGGCTGGATCCGAGCCCGTACTACGAAGGCGTGTTTGACGAACACTGGTTGAGTATTGAAGGAAACCACTCATATCTTGCCCCCCTTAAGGATAAGATATACTACAACAAAGCCCACGCCGTTTACAGATATGACCCTAAAACGGGAAAGATCCAAACCATATACACAAATAAAGAATCAGACGATATGATAACAGAGCTCTATTTCAGAAATGGTAAGCTCTATGCATCCTTTATGGACAGGAAAGGCAAAGAGAAAACCCGCACCATAAAGATCTCCGCCTGAAACGAGGATTATAATGAACAGATTTGATTTGATAACGCCTGAAGGCACACGCGACCTGCTGTTTGAGGAATGTGCAGCGGTAAAGGCACTTGAGGACAAGCTGCTGGGTATGTTCAGGGCAAGAGGATATTCCGAAGTCACCACCCCCGGCCTTGAATTCTACGATGTTTTTGATTCAAAATCGCGGTATTTCCCGCAGGAAAGCATGTACAAGCTGGTGGACAATAAGTCCCGCCTGATGGTAGTGCGCCCCGATACTACCATGCCCATCGCAAGAATGGCTGCCACAAGACTGCGCGAGCACACCCTCCCAATAAGGCTCTGCTATGCACAGAGCGTTTACCGCAACCGTCCGGGTATGAGGGGCCGCCGCGATGAGATACGCCAGACAGGTATAGAGCTCATAGGAGTGGGCACAAAGCGGGCTGAGCTGGAGATGCTCTCCCTTGCTCTGGATGTGCTCTCCTCCTTCGATGCGGACGGGTTCAGCCTCGAACTGGGGCATATAGGCTTTTTCAAGGCCCTGCTCTCCGCCTTTGACAGCGACACCGTGGAGGAGATCCGCTCCCTTATAGAATACAAGAACTTCCCTGCCCTGAATGACCTGCTGGATGAATATGAGGATACCGATGACATCCGCGCCATCAGGCAGCTCCCCCGTCTTTTCGGCGGTGAGGACGTGATAGACAAGGCTATGGCTCTTGTAAAGGGAAATACCGCTGCCATAGAGGCTCTCAACGACCTGCGTGAGACCTATCAGAGGCTCACCCACATGAACTCCGGCAGCAGCCCCATAACCATAGATCTCGGTCTGGAAAACCGCATGGATTACTACACGGGCATCGTGATAAAGGGCTATGTGGAAGGCTTCGGTGAGGCTGTGCTCTCCGGCGGCAGATATGACAGGCTGCTGGCAGATTTCGGTCTGGATGTCCCTGCTACAGGATTTGCAGTGAACACCGATTCCGTTTCAAGGGTGCTGAGCAAAAAGCACCCCGTGCAGCTCAGAAAGCCCGATGCAGTCGTATTCGGCACCGACGGTATGGAGACCGCGGCGCAGAAGGCTGCACACAAGCTCATTTCCGAAGGCATGAGCATAGAAATGGCTGTCTTTGATACAGAGGAAGAAAACAGAGAATACGCCGCAAAAGCAGGTCTGCCGCTGTACATCTTCAGGGAACATACAGAACAGACCGCCGCAGGCGCGGGTGAAATGATCGTAGACA
>JAFPYQ010000001.1 GCA_017394475.1 Oscillospiraceae bacterium
GAAGCAGGTATCTGACCGTGCTGTGCCTGTATATTCCTTGCCTGCTGCTGCATCTCGGCAAACTTTGCGGCTGCCTCTGCCTGTCTTCTGCGTTCCTCAGCCTCTGCCTGTGCAGCATGGGCATGAACGCGGTTCTCTTCGGAAACCACTATCTTGTTGGGATTGAAGTTTTTGATATCAGCCTGCACATCAAGAGAGTTTCCGTCCATATCGGAGATAAGGTTGGAAACATCTATGCTGTCAAGATCGTAATCATATTCCTCCACCTCTGCCAGCGGTTCCTCTGAAGGCTCGGGCTCCTGTGCGGTTATATCTTCCTTCACAAAGCTGCTCTCATCCTCGCTGTCCTTTCTGATAAGGACCTCGGGCTCATTTAGCACAGGCTTTTTATCTGGAAGGGGAGGAAGTTCAAAATCCTTAACATTAGTCCCAGTGCTCTTGGGAGCTGCAGGAGCTGCTTCCTTCTTCTCTTCTGCAGCAGAGGGGTTTCCTTCGCCAGTACCCTTTATGGCATTTATAGGAGGCAGATCAAGATCCGCTCCGATATCGGGCAGGGGAGGGAGATCAAGTGCATCCACATCTATATCCGGTGCCTTGGGCTTATCAAGAGAAGACAGATCAAGGCCCGATGTATCAAGCTCTGCGCTTTCCTTCAGGCTTTCTTCTGCTTCCTTCATATCCTTGTCGTAAAGATCAAGACCATCATAGAGTCCATCTACAAGTCCCGATGTGTCAAGGCCTTCCATATTGAGCTCATCCATTGTTATGCCTCCTCAGTTATCCAGCCCGAGATGTCTACTTCCGTGCCATCCTGCCAGAGTCTTTCAAGGTTGTAGAATTCACGCTGTTCCTTATAAAATACGTGTACGATTATGTCTGAATAGTCTATGACCACCCATCCGCCGCCGGGTGCGCCCTGCACCTGCCTCGGCTTTTCGTTGGTCTTGGTGTCTATCTGATATTCCACCTCATCCGCAAGAGCCTTAGTCTGTGTGGTGGATGTGCCGTTGGCGATAACGAAATATTCTGTCAGAGTGGTGAGATCCGATATCTTTATCACCTTGATATTCTCTGCTCTCTTTGAGTCAAGAGCCTTAACTATTATTTCAAGTCTTTCAGTTATTTCCATATATTACCTCATTATTCTAAAGCGATGAACGCTTATTTTCCGTTTTTTATATACCTGTTGTATGCCTGCACGGAGTATACCGGAATGACAGAGCCCTTCGCAAGCACATCACCTATCTGGAAACGTACAGCTTCGAGCATCGCCTTGTCCTTATCCTCACGGGCCAGCTTCCTCATGACGTCAACATCCTTGTAGTCGCGTTCTGCAGAGATAAGATCCGCAAGGTACAACGTTTCTTCAAGAAGTGACATATCTCCTCTGCCTATAGTGTGAAAACGTATGGCATTCAGTATATCCTCATCATTTATGTTCAGGACTGCCTTTGCGTAGTAAGCACCTGCGGGAGCGTGGTACAGTGCGGGGACGAGTTCCTCCTCCGCCGACAGCCCCATATCCGCAGCCCTTGCCATTTCAAGCTGTTCGTTCACGGGTGCCTCTTTGCAAATATCATGCACGAGACCTGCAACATAAGCCTTTTCATTGTCACAGCCGTATATCTCAGACAGTTCTCTTGCGGCAAGCGCCACATTCAGGCTGTGAGTGTATCTTTTCCTGGAAAGCCTTATCTTTAAAGTATTGATGATATCATCAGTATCGTATCTCATAACCATTATCCGTAGATATTGTTCTCTCTGATATATTCCACCACTTCCGGCGGGATATATCCACTGACATCCCTGCCCTCGGAAAACCTTTTCCGTAGCTCTGTTGAGGATATCTCAAAGGGATCACAGTCTATTATGTTCACAGTGCCGCCCATAGCACGGATATTATCCGCATATTCGTTTATCCGTGACCTGCGGACACGCCTTACAGCAAAAATGCTGCACATATCTATGATATCCTGCGACCTGTACCATGTGGGCATATCTTTGAGAGTATCACCGCCCAGTGCTATCGCCAGTCTGTCATAGGGGTACTGAGCCCTGATGCGTTCAAGCGTGTTTATAGTGTAGCTTACTCCGCCTGTCTTTATCTCCATATCCGAGATAACACACTTTTCAAGCCCTGCATAGGCTATCCTGCACATTTCAAGGCGCTGTTCAGCGGAAGCTCTCTGTGTGGAATGAACCTTAAAGGGGTTCACGAAAGCAGGCATGATGATGAACCTGCGAATATCGGGAACTGTTTTCAGTATATTCTTTACCGCCGTCACATGCCCTGTATGGACGGGGTCAAATGTTCCGCCGAACATCACGGTAAGGTCCTGTGATCCTTCGGCAGCAGGCAGTAGATCTCTCATATTCCAAACTCCGCTGCTTATTGTTTCTTTGCTTTGGGAAGTTCTATCTTTATATCCTGCGGATTGCGTCTGAACAGTACCAGCTTGCTGCCTATGGTGGTTACCACCTCGGACTTCGTAGCCTCTGCAAGCGAGTATGCAGCCTCCTGTGCTGTGACGGGAGCGGTCTCGAGAACGGACATCTTTATCAGTTCTCTTGCTTTGAGAGCATCATCCA
>JAFPYQ010000224.1 GCA_017394475.1 Oscillospiraceae bacterium
ATGATGGGGATGGTCTTGTCCGAACCTGCCAGCACTATCACGGCATAGTCATTATCGGTAAGGGAGCGCACATCCTCCTCGAGCTGCCTCATTTCACCGCCCCAGGGAGAAGTCCTGTTGGCATTGAAGGTGAACAGCCGCTTTACAGGCACGGGATTTGTGCGCATAAAGCTGTCCATGAATATGGTGCTGTATCCGATGAGGTGGTTTATCAGAGCGGAGGGGTTCTCCACATAGCCGTCGAGCCCCTTGTATAGCTCACCCTGTTCCAGCAGTATCCGCAGATCTTCATTATACTGGGAGAATACCGACTTTGCCTTCTGTGCGGCGTTGTTGTATTCCGCTATGACTATCATAGGTTCGGTGAGGTGCTCGGTTATGAATTCGGGAGCATCGAATACAAGCGGGAGATATTTGTCGATATTAGCGGGAGTGATGCCCGAACAAAGCAGATCGTGATCCCGGGCCAGCTCCTGTTTTACAAGGTCGGCACGCTTTCCGCTCACCTTTTTGGAAAAATGCTCTATCTTCACTGCCAGCTCTTCACGCTTGCAGAACACTTCCAGGGCGGGGGCGATGACAAAGCTGTCCTTAGGGTCGGTGCGCCTCTGGGTAGCAGGGTCGTAGGATGAGATACTGTCTATCTCATCATCCCACAGCTCCATTCTCACAGGGCCTGCCTCGCAGACGGAGTAGATATCGAATATGTCGCCCCTTACAGCAAACTGGGAAGGGGATGTGACCTCATCCACACGGGAATAGCCCATCTCCGACAGCTTACCCGCAAAGGCGCGTGTATCGAGCTTATCTCCCTTTCTGATGGTGCTTACAAATGCCCTGAAAGCCTCGTGGGGCAGTGTTCTCTGCATCACTGCTTCCATCGAGGCTGTTATTATCTTTATCTTCCCCGTGTACAGGTCTGTCATCACACGTATGCGTTCATGCTCGTATTCGCGGGACATGCTTTCGACCCTTGTGAGGGTGATATCCTTTGCGGGGTAATGCTCTGCAGTATCCGGTGCCAGGGTGTTGATATCCGCACATATGCGCCTTGCCTGTGCTTCATCCTCGCATATTATGAGCATCTGCCTTTTCGTGTATTCGTGTATCATGTACAGGCACAGCAAAGCTTTGTTTACCGTGGATACGCCCGAAACGGCAAGGGGAGAAAATCCCTTGCCGAATGTGGTGGACAGCTCCTGCGCACGGTAGCCTTTCAGTATTGGGTAGATCTTATCAAAAATCATGTGTGATCGTCAATGTGTGATCATCCCCCGGACTTACGGGGGATGAAAAAGTATTATTCTATCCTGAACGGGTCATCTATTCTGAATTCGTGAGCGGTGGAGAGGAGCTCTCCGTCATTGGCTTTCATTACGATATTGTTCCTGTGCCGTCCGCCCATGATATTTATCTCTGCGATATTTTCGGCTATCTTGGTCTGTGCAGCGCCGCCGTCCTCTAAATATCTGAAACAGCTGACGATGCCGTCTTTATGCCTGATATATACAGTGGGCATATAACTGTAAAGAACGGCGATATCATCAGCATCACTGACATCGGAGAGTATTGAGATGAGATATGCATTGCTGCCCGAGATATCTGATGCAATGACAGTACCATCCGTTTTCAATCCGAAGACCGCGTTATTCCTGCTGTAAGCTATCTTTTTTATACCGCTCCAGCTTTCTACCTCGGTTTTTACCGACGTATAGGGACTGCCCTCGTAATATACGCTTTTAACTCTGCCGTCCTGTGTGATGCCGAACAGAACATTGTCATAGAAGGATATATCGGCTATGTTCTCCCATTCATGGACAGGCTCAAAGCTCTCATACAGCACATCGGGAAGCCCCGCAAGGCTCACAGTGCCGTCCTTGTGCAGCACAGCGCCGTAATCGTATTTGCTCACATTCTCTATCGACTTCTTGTCATCATTGCTTCCGAGGAGCTCGGAGGCTGCATTCAGCTTCTTGTCAAACAACAGGTCATATATTCCCATACTGCCGTCTGCAAGGGTAATGTAGAGATATGTGTCGGATTCTGTCACTGCAACGGGATCTTTGTAGTCCTTTATGACCTTGCTGTTTCCGTAGCGGTCAAAGCAGAATATGGTACCGTCCTGCTGTATCGCGGAATATTTCTGATCTGCGGTGATGGTATGGCAGCCGGGGGAAACAAGTTCTTCCGTTAAGGGGACTTCCGCATTGCTGTCTCCCATGCTCTCATTTGCATTTGTCGGCTTTCCGAAAGCTTTAAGCTCCTCTATCTCACTGTCAAACAGCTTCCATTCCTGCCAGCCGCTCAAAGGATCACCCTTGGCATGTTTTATGGCTGAAACAGTGCCGTCGCTCTTGAGTACATAAACGGCATATCCGCCTGATACCATAGATACAGGGATGCCCCTGTCGTAGAAATAACTGCCGTAATGGCCGTTCATATCAGCATCTATCCACGCTGCCGAAGAGGCGTTGGCACAAAGGCTCACAGCCTTTGTGTCAAATAATCCATCATCTATCTTACGGTCATTGCGGTAAAGCGTGCCGTCCTTTTTCAACGTGTATATTTCGCAGTCTCCGCCAGCAGCCACTGAGACCACATTTTTCAGTTTAGCAATATAGGCGTATGGATCCTTCTCGGGCTTTTTATTTTCATCTGTGCTGCCTTCGGCTGATGTTTCCAATCCCTGTGCAGCCTCGGTCTCTGCGGTGCTTTCTTCGGCATCGGTATCCTCCACGGGAATATCAGGGTCGAAGCAGGCTGCTACCGTGCCGTCACTTCTGAGCCCGACAATGCAGTGTTCACCCACATCTATCTCGGTGATGCCGCTCCATTCGCTCACATCCGCCCATTCCGAGGGCTTGTCCGTAAGGCTCAGAGAGATAAATCCCGCTGTGCCATCCGATCTGATATAGGCAAAATTTTCGCCCTCTGCTGCGATCGCAGAAATCCCTGTGAGCCCGCTCACTGCGGGTACGGCTTCTGCCGTTTCCGATACAGCCGACAATACTGTACCGTCGGAGCGCAGGCCGAACAGTGTATCCGATGAAGCCGCAAGATATATCACGTCTGTCCATGCTGAAACTGCTTGTGAAAACTCGATGGGATAACTG
>JAFPYQ010000225.1 GCA_017394475.1 Oscillospiraceae bacterium
TATATCCCGTATGTTCCGATATTTTCTGTACAAAGGGAAAGAAGGCCGATGAAAAGCTCCTCAATGACTGTGCACGCATGATACTTGACCGTAGCCAGATATTCGGCGAATTCCACGGCATAATGTATGCTCCCGTTGCATCCATCATCGCAGCATCCGATGATGCTGAAAAGTTCGTATCGCGCATGGAGAAGGTACACGGTATACTGAGGAAGTATTTCCAGCCCTCCAATTACCTTGTTCTGACCGCTGCCCTTATGGCAGAAAACTCCGATGACAAGGATATGGATAAGAATATAGACCGTGCCAAGAGGATATATGACCTCATGGCAAAGAAACATCCATTCCTCACATCCAATGAGGATATCGTATTTGCTACATATCTCGCACTTTCTCCCCGTTCTGATGATGAACTCATAGATGATATGGAAGAAAGCTTCACCATACTCGATAAATTTGCGGTAAATGACTATATTCAGACAGTTACGCATATCCTTTCTCTCTCTCCCGATAAGCCTAAGAAAAAATGCAAGAATTTCAAGGATCTGTATTTCAGGCTCTGCACCGATGATATGAAATTCAAGCGTTCATTCGGACTTAGCGTTCTTGCTGCCCTTTCCACCATCGGTCATGACAATAAAAAGCTGGCTGCAGAGATAAATGAGATAGCTGATTTCCTGAAAAAGGACAAGGAATACGGCGCTATGCTGTCCTCTCCGGTGGAAGATCCCCTGCTCCACGCTGCTATCATACTCCTTGCGGTATATGCCCCGGGAATGAGTTCTGATGCAGTGGCAATAACAAGTATATTCTATATGTTCGCGCTTCATGAGCTGTCATCGTATTCTATGGATCTGAAAAGAAGATGTGCTGTCTGAACCCAGTTTGCTCGGAAGCGATATCCCCTGCTTTTTGCAGGGGATACTTGTTTAATGTGCATAAAATCTTGATGATTATTTGTTGAATGTGTAGAAAATCGGAGGGGTTGGCTCAAATCATTGAATTTATTTCCCGTTTTTGGTATAATAGAATATGTATTGACGAATAAAACAGAGTAAAGGGACATGATCCCATGGATCGGGTTTTTTATGGATATCGGCATTGATCTCGGAACAGCGAATATAATGATAACTATGGGCTCAAAGGGAATAGTATTCTATGAGCCCAGTGTTGTGGCATTCAACAAGCGCACTGAGGATATTATCGCAGTGGGCATGGATGCTTATAAAATGATAGGCAAGACCCCTGAGTACATAACTGTGATAAAGCCCCTGTCAAACGGCGTTATCTCGGATTATGACATGGCAGAGAGCCTGATCAAGGAATGTCTGCACAGGGTAAGCTCCAAGCTGCTCCTTATGCCGCGTATCGTTATCTGTGTCCCCTCTCTTGCTACCGAAGTGGAATGCCGCGCTGTTATTAATGCAGCCAAGGATACAGGCGCTCATAAGATATTCCTTATAGAAGAACCTGTGGCAGCACTGCTGGGAGCCGGAGTGGATATATCTCAGGCAAGAGGGCGCATGGTAGTGGATATTGGCGGCGGTACTACCGATATCGCAGTAATGTCCATGAACGGGATCGTCAACAAGACCTCCCTCAAACTCGGCGGCAACAGGCTCGATCTTGATATAATCAAATATGTCCTGAACAAGCACAGGATACAGATCGGTGAAAGAACAGCCGAAAATGCCAAGATAGCTCTTGCACAGGTGGGAGAGCCCAACGGTCAGAAAAGCTTTACCGTAAAGGGCAAGAACCTTCTTACAGGTCTACCCGATGGTGTTGAGCTCACAGACTTTGATATGTACAAGGCTGTGATAGAAGATATAAAGATACTCACCGAAGCTGCCCGCAATATACTTGAATCGACTCCTCCCGAGCTTTCGGGGGATATCTATGAGGACGGCATCGTCCTTACAGGCGGCGGTGCGCTTATAGGCGGTCTTGATAAATTCATGACCAAGGAACTCGGTGTCAGGACCTATGCTGCAGAAGATCCCATAAGATGTGTGGCAAGGGGCACGGGCGAAGCCTTCAAGTACATCGATGTTCTCAGAAGCGGATTTGAAAAAGTTTCCATATATGACTGATCTCCTTTGCGGCATCAGTCTGTTTACAAATAGGTGCGATTATGAATACTGCTATGCTGCTTAGACCCAAGGCAATGATAACCTATCTCTACGGTGACACCTCCGCAGCAGACGGACTTGTTCAGATGATAGAATCCGGCTTTACTGCCGTACCTGTTATAAACCGCGACGGTTATTATCTCGGCGTTGTCAGTGAGCGTGATTTTCTTTTCTGCATCCTTGATGACGGCAGTGTGGATGCACTGAAAAAGGATAATCTCCGTGTGAGCGACCTTGCAAGCGTCACACGATTTGAACCTGTCTCCATAGATGCGGATTTTGATATCCTGTCCCGCCGCATAATATCACAGAACTTCGTTCCCGTGATAGACAGCCGCGGCATGTTCTCGGGCATCGTCACCAGGCAGGATATTATAAAACTCGGCATAGACAAGATAAACAGCTACGAAAGCAAGCTGTGATATCCACAGCTGCATGGTTCTTTTTGCCATCGGGCTTGAAGAGGTAAGGGGCAAGAAGAAAAAGAAGACAGATGAGTCACAGCACTCGTCTTTTCTTTGTAAGTCTTCTTACCTCTCATTCGTATTTTACATGAATCTGATCATACTCGACATGGAATGGAATCAGCCCTTTTCCCGCGCACACATGATAAAGAAGCCTGTTGAACTCATAGGAGAGGTCATAAGAATCGGCGCGGTAAAGACCGATGAGACCATGACTGATATCGCGCACTTCAATATGTGCGTGCGTCCGAAATTCTATAAGAAAATGAGCTTTGCCGTAGGCAAGGTGACGGGGCTCAAAAGCTCCTCCATAAGCTATGGTGTGCCCTTTGAACAGGCATACAAGGCTTTTATGGAATGGTGTGGTGATGATCCTGTTATATTCACATGGGGCACCGAGGATGAGCGCATAATGCGCGTGAACCTTGCAGTGAACCGCATGGAGGATACATTCCCCGAATGCCGCGACCTGCAGATAATCTATTCCCGACGGATAATGCGGGATTTCAGACAGTACAGCGTCATGGGGGCAGTTGAAAACCTGGAGATACAGCAGGATCTCAAAGCCCATGATGCTCTGAACGATGCTATATATACCTATCGCATAGCCAAGTGCATAGATATAATAAAATATCTTCCCGAATACCCGCAGATAGCTGCAGAGATAGAGGCGGAGCGGGAAAGGCTCAAACAGGAACGCTATCATAAGTCATTCACCGTCAAGACCGATGAGGATATTCTTCATATCCGCAGGATAACCTTCTGCCGATGCCCCGAATGCCGCAGCAATATGGAACGTTCGATGTTCATCAAGGTCTCAGAGGATACATACACAGCTGATGTAAAATGTGAGACCTGCGGCAGTTTCACCGTTACGCTGAGTATCAAGGACAACGGTGATGAAACGCTGACTGTGATCAGGAATTTTATCAAGCTGTAAAGTGAGGTCATTATCATGAACGCACCCTTCAATGCAAAAGAAGTAGCCGCATCGGCGGTAAAATGGATACACAACTATTTTGCCGAAACAGCCACCACCGATACCAAGGCTGTCATTGGCATATCCGGCGGCAAGGACAGCAGCGTTGCCGCTGCTTTGTGTACGGAAGCTCTCGGCAAGGATCGTGTCATCGGTGTTCTTATGCCCCAGGGTGAACAGAGCGATATCGAATTCAGCGAGATGCTGGTAAAGCACCTTGGAATAAAGTCCTACCGCATAAATATCGGCAGCACCGTTACTGCACTGATGAATGAGATATCCCCTCAGCTAGAGATATCACGACAGGCTACCGTAAACACTCCCGCAAGGATACGCATGACCACCCTTTACGCAGTGGCAGCCTGTGTCAACGGCCGTGTGGTCAATACCTGCAACCTTTCCGAGGATTATGTGGGCTATTCCACAAAGTTCGGTGATTCTGCAGGAGACTTCTCCCCTCTCTGCCAACTTACGGTAAATGAGGTCATAGCCATAGGCGATGCCATAGGCCTTCCCCGTGAACTTACCCATAAGGTGCCCACAGACGGTCTTTCAGGTCTTTCTGATGAGGATAATCTGGGCTTTACCTACGCCGACCTTGACCGTTATATCAGGGGCGAGGATGATCTTTCCGACCGTCCCGAGCTCCGTGCCAGGATAGACCGCCTGCACAAGGCAAATCTCCACAAGCTGCAGCGTATGCCCTATTTCAACTACGATCCTGTTTCCATGCCCCGTTTTACCGAATATGCAGGAAGGCACAAGGACTAAGATAAGGATCACACTGAATAAATATGTCTTCTCCGCTGCAGGCGGGGAAGACATACGGAAAAGACAAATAAAAATGTATTATTATGTTTTTTCAGCTTTTCATAACACAGAAAGAAGAATGAACCGTGGAATACAAATTCTCAGATAAGGTACAGAATCTGAAGCCCTCCGCTATCAGGGAGATACTCAAGGTAACTGCCGATCCCAATATCATCTCATTTGCCGCAGGAAATCCTGCTCCCGATGCTTTCCCTGTGGAAAAGATAAAGGAGATCACAGAGGAGATACTTGCCAAGGAACCCATCGCTGCTCTCCAGTACAGCATAACCGAAGGCTACGTTCCCCTGCGCGAGGCGGTAAAGGCAAGGCTCTCCGCAAAAAACTCCTTTGACCCCGAAAAGGATGATGTAATAATCA
>JAFPYQ010000226.1 GCA_017394475.1 Oscillospiraceae bacterium
ATGACCCCATTTCCCTTGACCCCATACTTTTTATACGGTTTATTAGGTGTGTTCCTAAATTTTTATTTCCTATTGATATTTCCGCGGATTTGTGGTAGAATAATAAATGCTTGACACTATACCACTATACTAAGGAAATAACTATGAAAAAATACGGACTTCTGGGCTACCCGCTCGGACATACAATGTCGCCCCCTATACACAAAAGGCTCTTTGAGCTGGAGAGTATTGCCGATTATGATTATTCACTTCTGGAGATATCCGAGGATGAGCTTCCCGAAAGGGCGGAGGAGGTCATCTCCCTTGACGGGGCGAATGTGACTATCCCCCATAAGGGCAATATAATAAAATATCTCGATGAACTGGATGATTCCGCAAAAAGATATATGTCGGTCAACTGCATCGCAAAGCGTGATGGCAGGACTGTGGGCTATAATACCGACTGTGACGGCTTCCTGCGCTCCATAGAGGCTGCGGGAGGGACATTGAACGGAAATGTGCTCCAGTGCGGCTGCGGCGGCGTGGGCAGGATGATAGCCATTGAAGCTGTGCGCCACGGGGCAAGGCTCACTGTTTCGGTGATGCCGGGCTTTGAGGATACTGTGGAGCCTGTAAAGGAATATGCAAGGGCAAATTCCATCGATACCGTGATAAATGTGGTGCATCCCGATGAGATAAGCAACACAGAAAAATTTGATACTCTGATAAATGCCACCCCCGTGGGTATGTTCCCCAAAACGGATGCCTGCCCTGTGGCTACGGATATCATAAAGAACGCGGGTTTTGTGTTCGATGTCATCTACAATCCCGAGGAGACCCTGCTGATGAAGACTGCGCGTGAAAACGGGATAACTGCTGTGGGCGGCATGGCAATGCTTGTTTATCAGGCGGTAGTGGCTCATGAATACTGGTCGGGAGCGGTATACAGACCCCAGGATATAAATGCGCTCATATCCGATATGCACGCGCTCATGAGGGAACAGCAGAAATGAGGACTGTGCTCAAAGGCGGTACGATGATAGCGCCTGTGCCTGCGGTCATCGTCACCTGCTCTCATGAGAATATCACGAACGCATTCACTGTGGCATGGACGGGGATAATCAACACCCGCCCGCCCATGACGTATATATCCGTGCGCCCCGAGCGCTTTTCCTACGATATAATAAATAACTCGGGGGAGTTCGTGATAAACCTCACAACTTCAAAGATGGCAAAGATCCCCGACTACTGCGGCATGAAAAGCGGGAAAAAGACGGATAAGATGAAAAGGCTGGAGACAGTCCCTTCATCAGAGGTGAGCGCTCCGACCATCACTGCATCCCCCGTGGCTCTTGAATGCAAGGTTAGGGAGTTCAGGGAACTGGGTTCGCACACTATGTTCATGGCAGATATTGTGGCTGTTACTGCGGATGAAAGATACATCGACAGCAAGGGGAAGATAAATCTCGAACAGGCGGGGCTCATGGCCTATGCTCACGGAAAATACTATTCCCTCGGCCGAAAGCTGGGGGATTTCGGGTTCAGTGTACGAAAATGAGATATTGCGATTCCCATGCACACTATGATGACAGTGCATTTGACAATGATCGGGATGTACTGCTGTGCAAATTACTGGCAGAATGTGAGTTTGTCATAAACATAGGCGTTACTGCCGATTCGAGCGCTGCGTCGGTGGAGCTCTCCGAGAGATATGAAAATATATACGCCGCTGTGGGCATACATCCGGAGTATATCGGGGACAGCTTTGATGAGGATAGTCAGAGGATAAGAGCACTGTCGGCACATAAAAAAGCCGTGGCGATAGGCGAGACAGGGCTTGATTACCATCTTGACAAAACACCAGGAACCCGGGAAAAACAGATATACGCCTTTGAGAAACAGCTCATGCTGGCAAAGGAGACCGGCAAGCCTGTTATCATCCACACAAGGAATGCCTGGGGAGATACCCTGGATATCCTGAAAAAGCATAGACCAAGGGGAGTTGTACACTGTTTTTCCGGATCGGCGGAAACAGCGCGGGAGATACTTTCCATAGGCATGTATATCGGATTTACCGGGAATATCACATATCCGAATGCAAAAAAAGC
>JAFPYQ010000227.1 GCA_017394475.1 Oscillospiraceae bacterium
CAATCTCATTATAGCGATTTCTGCCCCCTGTTTCAATGATTAAATATGTCGTTTTATGCAGTTTTCGTGCTACTTTGTGCCGTCTGATGATCTGTCTGTTTTGCCTGATCATTCATCATTGCACGGATATTGTTGACAGCGTTCTGCTCGTTGATAACACGAAATGCTTCTTCCATATTTTGTGTGCCGTTATAAACACGCTCAACGATGATCCTTGTCTTATTTCCTCCACGGCGGGAGGTACTGTTATTATTCTTATCCACATAAATCCTCTCCTTCCCGCACTGTCGCTGTAGTATTTCGGTGTATATGCCGCCGATAGCTTTTAGGTGGCTATACCGCTTATGAGCATAGACCCATGCCGCCTGTGTTGTGATGTGCAGGCGACTTATGAGCGGATCACCTTGCATCCCCGCCTCTCTTCGGTTTGCTCGGCTGATCCTGACCCTGTTCTCGCTGGGCTTCACGGTATAATGAACCGCCCATGAACTTATCGAGTTCTTTCATCTTACTTTCAAGTTCAGACTTTTCTGTCTGTGCCTGTTTTCTCGCCGTCTCGCACTGGCTGATCTCAAGCTGGTCTGCCTTATCTTGATCCGCATAGGCTTTATAGGTCTTTTCATCAAATTTTTTAAGGTCAATCCCGGCAGCTTTCAGCCTGTCGGCAGCGCCCTGATAAGCTATGATCTTGGACTCGTTTATCTTGAAGATCCTCTCCTTATCCTTGGCAGGACAGTTCATATAGTATTCGTATGTATGCTTATACTTCAGATACTGTTCGCCATAAAATATCACATCTTTTCTGTCCTTCCGCCTGTGCTCCGCTTCAAGCTGCGCCTTGTAATTCGTTTTAATCGTCTGCTCAAGCTCAGCAATCTTTGCAGTCATCTGTGCCCGATTACCGGAATCGCTTACGATCTTCGCCGCTGTCTGAAGGTTTTGCTTATCCGCCCAATGCTTAAGGCCCGGACTCTCCTGAAAACGCTCCTGTGATGTGTCAATCATCTTAGGACGGTTGGTTAGCTTTCGGTACATTTCACGTCTGTGCTCTGCGTGTTCGTTGATGCGCTCCACGATACGCTCACGGGTGTATTCTGCTCCGAGAGATTTTTCATATCCTCTCACAAACCGGTCCTTGCCCTGCGGCTTGAACTGGATATATTTCCCGTTAGAGCCGTCGAGCATTTCGCCCTTGATTTCATACCCGAGACCACGCATATTTTCGATAAACTCCTCATAGCTGTGAGATCGTTTTATCGTTGTGTTGATTGTCCTTCTGATCTGCGATTTCCATGATCCCTCCGATGTCTGGTCAGCCATCCATTCGTTGTATTTCCTGCCTCTGCCTTTCGGCTCCTTTATCACCGAAAGATGATGCTGCTCACAAAGCTCATCATTAAGCTGTCGGATATGATAATAGGTGCGCTTGCAGTCGTCATATTTCATGTGGTCGATATTATCGGCAGCACAGAAAATGATGTGATTGTGGATATGATCCTTGTCAACATGTGTTGCGATCACATAGGAATACTTTCCACCAAGCAATTTATCCGCAAGCTCAATTCCTATCTGATGGGAAAGCTCCGGTGTAACCTCACCCGGCGCAAAAGACTGTATCAGGTGATAGGCAAGATGACCTTTATCACTGCCGCCTCTGGTTGTCATCTTAAGAGCACATTCAAAGTCAAATGCGGCTGTTTCTATCCCACACTCGAAGCTGTCAACATACAATAATTCCTCCGTCTTATGAGCTGCGGTTATGTATGCGATCGAAGCATCTACGGTTGTTGTGATAGGATGGATCGTTGTAATTGCCATACCTTTTCCAAAGCCTCCTTTATCTCCTGAATCTCATGCTCATGTATGATCCCGGTTTTCTCCATGTTGATGCGTTTTAATATCTGGTCGATGTTATGACCGAGGCGGGATATCTGATAATTGTTTTCACGAAGAAAACTGTAATCAACCTCATAAATATTCCCTTCGATGATGAGCTGCCTTATGAACTGTTCCCGGCTCGTCATGTCCGCAGCTTTTACTTTGGCGTTGAGGTATTTGAATTCAGTATCATTCAGCCTGACTTTTAC
>JAFPYQ010000025.1 GCA_017394475.1 Oscillospiraceae bacterium
GATGCCATAATGCAGACGGGTTTCCCGAACGTGTCGCTCATCTGTGCCACTCTTTCACTTGCAGGTGCAGAAGTGGAACTCACTTCGGAGGATGACCGTGCGAACCGCCTCAAAATGCAGCTGCTCGGGATAAAGAACGACTACGACTATATCCTGATAGATTGTCCCCCTTCCCTTTCGCTGCTCACCATAAATTCTCTTGTAGCCGCAGACGGCGTGCTTATACCGCTGCAGTGCGAATTCTATTCCCTTGAAGGACTCTCACAGCTCGTAGAGAGCGTTCGCAGGATAAAGCAGCATTATAATCCGCAGCTCGATGTGGAAGGTATACTCTTTACAATGGCGGATTCAAGGCTGAACCTTACAAATCAGGTCGTTGCAGAGGTAAAGAAACATTTCCCGGATAAGGTGTTCAAGACCGTTATCCCCAGGAATGTAAAGCTTTCCGAGGCTCCGAGCTTTGGCAAGCCCATAATCTTCTACGACAAATTCTCTAAGGGCGCTGACAGTTATGAAAAGCTCTCTGAGGAGCTTCTCAGAAATCACGGTGAGAAGAAAGTAAAGGGCAACAAGAAACTGTATAAGCTCAAATAATGACCTATCCCCCCGCCGTGGGTGCCGCAGATGCATCCGGCGGGGGAAAATACACGAATCGGAGGGCTTTTTATGGCAATGTCGAGAGGACTCGATGCACTTCTGGGGGATAATACCAGCGGCGAATCAACGATGACCGTAAGGATCACGCTTATAGAACCCAGCAGAGATCAGCCGAGAAAAGATTTCAACGAGGAAAAGCTCAACGAGCTTGCAAAGTCCATCAGCGAGCATGGACTGATACAGCCTATCATAGTTTGCAGCATCCCCGGCGGCACATATAAGATAATTGCTGGTGAAAGGCGCTTCCGTGCCAGCAAGATAGCAGGACTGCTCGAAGACCCCGTTATAGTCCGCGATGTGGACGAGGCGGAGATAAAGAAAATGCAGATCATTGAGAATATCCAGCGCGAGGATCTCAATCCCGTTGAGGAGGCAAAGGCCTTCAAGGATCTCGTTGAAAGTTTTGATCTGAGGCAGGAAGATCTTGCGGATACCGTGGGCAAATCCCGTTCATATATCTCAAACAGCATGAGATTGCTCTCCCTTCCCGATAAGGTGCTCGACTGCCTTGCCGAGAGGAAGATAAGTGTAGGTCATGCAAAGGTATTGCTCTCACTGAAAGATGAGAAAAAGATAGGACCTGCTCTTGACGAGATTATAACAAGAGATCTTACTGTCAGACAATGCGAGAAGCTGGTAGATATCCTCAATGCCGAGGATGAGGAAGAGACCGAAAAAGAGGATATCACGCCTGTAAAGTATAATTACTATACAGAGACCGAACTTTCATTGAAAGAGCATCTCGGGCGCAAGGTGAAAATAAAGGGCAAGAACGGAAAAGGTACTCTCACACTGGAATTTTTCAGTGATGAAGATCTTACTGCCATCGCAAATATACTTGCTTCTTTGAACAATGAATAATGCATCAGCAGTCTGACACAGGGCAGACTGCTGATTTCGTAATACATCGGGGACTTTGTCTGTGTAAAGCAGTTAAAGCAGACAAGATCCGGTGTAAAGGAAAATACATGTACACCGATAATTACATATTTGCAGAAAAAGTGGTGCAGATAACATCTGTCTACAGTTATGTTCATGAGTTCTGCAAGGACTACAGGACAGATACAGCACCTGAGCTGTTTGTCACTACGACGTCAGAAGATATAGAAAAGGAAAGGGTCTATACCGAAAATATGTTCGTGAAAGATCCTCACAGCCGGTTTGAGCCTACAGACGGTGCTCTTGAAGCGTCTGCGGTCTATCGCGGGATAGCCGAGCAGATGATAGCTTTTGATACGCTGCTTTTTCACGGTTCTGTAGTAGCGGTGGATGGGGCAGCATATATATTCACCGCAAAGAGCGGTACAGGCAAATCCACCCATGCAAAGCTGTGGTGTGAGCTTTTCGGAGAACGTGCGGTGATGGTGAATGATGATAAACCTCTCATCCGTGTATCTGAAAAAGTCACAGCGTTCGGGACACCCTATAACGGAAAGCACCGCAGGGGCAATAATATCAGTGCACCGGTGAAATGCGTGTGTATCCTTGAAAGAGATAAATATAACCATATCGAGCCCGTGACCGAAAAGGATGCCTTCGGAATACTCATGCAGCAGACATACCGCCCCTATGATGCAGCGCTGACTGCAAAGGTCATCCCCCTTATAGATAAAATGGCGAAGGGCGTGAAGTTGTTTCGTCTGGGCTGCAATATGGATATAGAGGCGGCAAAGATTGCTTTTGAGGGCATGAACAAATTCTGATCGCAGCAACTGACCGACCGGAAATGGCTGATCTCATGCGCTTTTAAACTTATTGTTGACAATTTTGGTATAGTATGATATAATTGAAAAAGTCGGATCATATCTTTGCCGCTTCTTAACGGCAGAGAGGCACATCAACAGCTTTATACTTTATAAACGGAGGGATCGGTATGTGTGTAGGTCTTGCTGCAAAGGTGCTCAGTATAAAGGATGGAGAAGCAGTCATATATGCAGGTGGGGCTAAGAGGACGATCAGTGCCGAATTGATAGAAGATCTTGCCCCCGGGGATTATGTTATGGTGCACGCAGGTGTTGCCATATCAAAGATAACCGATACTGATGAAGATCAGGCGGGGAAGATAATGAGGATAATATGAACGAAGTCATAGAACAGGCCCGTGAGATCATAACAGGCTATAAAGGCAGAGAAATCCGCATAATGGAAGTCTGCGGCACCCATACCCATGAGATATTCAGGCTTGGTATAAGGCAGCTCCTGCCCGAAAGCATAAAGCTTATATCGGGGCCTGGCTGCCCTGTGTGCGTCACTCCCGTAGGGTATATAGACGAGGCTGTGATGCTGTCCCTTGAACGCGGCTGTACTATCTGCACCTTTGGCGATCTCATCCGTGTTCCGGGCTCCGAAAAAAGCCTTGCACAGGCACGTTCCGAGGGCGCGGACATAAATATGATCTACTCCCCCGATGATGCTGTGGAAATGGCGAAAAACTTCCCCGACAAACAGGTGGTATTCCTTGCTGTGGGATTTGAAACGACTACGCCATCAGCTTGTCTTGCAGTCAAAAAAGCGAAGAAGCTGGGTCTTGAGAATTTTTCCATACTCACTGCCAACAAGACCATGCCCAATGCCTATGAGCGCCTGAAGCACAGTGCAGATGCGTTTTTATATCCCGGTCATGTGAATGCGATCACGGGAAATGCAGTGTGCAGAAAGCTCTGTGATGAAGGCGTATCCGGCGTAGTATCGGGATTTACTGCTGCAGAGCTCATGTCCGCACTTGCCGTGACCATAAGGATGCTTGAAAAGGGAGAGCCGTTCTTTGTGAACTGCTATCCGAGAGTGGTAACCGAGGAAGGCAACATCGCCGCCCAGAAGCTGATGAAGGAAGTCATGGAAGAGTGCGATACCGAATGGCGCGGACTGGGGCTCATAGAAAGATCGGGACAGCGGCTTCGCAAAGAATATTCCGATTTTGATGCCAGGATAAAATACAGCCTTCCCGAGATAAAGGGACATTCAAATGCTGCCTGCCGTTGCGGAGAGGTACTGCAGGGCAAATGCAGACCAGATGAATGCAAGCTGTTCGGAAAAGTGTGTACCCCCCTGCATCCCGTAGGTGCCTGCATGGTATCAGATGAGGGCGCATGCTCCGCGTACTATCAGTATGACCGATGAATAAGGCGAAAGAAAAGAGCATATCATGAACAATACAGTAACACTTGCTATGGGCTCGGGCGGAGTTCAGACCTCAGAGCTCATCGACAATATATTCAAGAAAAACTTCTCAAATCCCCTGCTCACTTCTGATGACGCTGCGGTCATCGACTTTGAAGGCGGCCGTATCGCTATGACGACCGACGGCTTTATCGTCTCCCCCTATGAATTTGCAGGAGGAAACATCGGCAAGCTGTCTATATGCGGTGCAGTGAACGATCTTGCCTGCATGGGTGCAGAACCTCTCTATCTTACCTGTTCCTTCGTCATAGAAGAGGGATTCCCCCTTGAAAAGCTGGAGATCATTGCCGGATCTATGGCTGAGACCGCAAAGAAAGCAGGCGTGGTCATAGTTGCGGGTGATACGAAGGTAGCCGGAAAGGGTCAGGTGGACGGCGTATTCATCACTACCACAGGCGTGGGAAGGATAGCCGACGGCATATCCACATCGGGCGCTTTTGCAAGACCCGGTGATAAGATAATCGTCACAGGCGATATAGGCAGACATGGCTGCACCATACTCCTCTCCCGCGAGTCCTTCGGGATAGATGCTGATGTGACCAGCGACTGCGCTCCCCTTTGGAAAAACGTAAAGGCATGCCTTGATGCGGCAAAGGATATACATGTTATAAGGGATGCCACAAGAGGCGGCGTAGGTACAGTGCTCTACGAGATCGCATCCCAGAGCAATGTGGGCATCATGCTGGACAGCTCAAAAATTCCTGTTGCTGACGGCGTCAAAGGTACATGCTCGCTCCTTGGCCTCGAACCGCTCTACCTTGCCTGTGAGGGAAGGCTTGTCATTTCAGCCCCTGCAGATGAGGCTGATAAGATAGTAGAAGTGCTGAGGGCAATGCCTGATTCCGAAAATGCCGCTGTGATAGGTGAGGTAACGGACAGTGATCCCGGTAAAGTCATCATGCTTACTGCGATAGGTGCAAAGACACTCCTTGCCCGCCCCGGTGGTGAGCTCCTTCCCAGGATATGCTGATATTGATAAACAGAACATCTCCGCCCTGTGGCGGAGATTCTTGTATACGGTCTTGGTTGTGCATTGCTAACAAAAATAAATTAGCTTTAGCTAACCAATTATCTATATTCACAAATATCCTGTGAAAAGGCTTGAATATTCTTGACAAACTGCTTTTTTGGTGATAGAATAAAACAGTAAATTAGCTATATCTAACCAATAGGAGACTGAAATGATACCACTTAATCTTGCTGAAAACGGTTCTGAGAATAAGATAGTCAAAGTGAGCGGTACTCCCGAAATGCGTCAGCATTTGCAGGATATGGGCTTCACTGTCGGTGAAACGGTCACACTGGTAAATGAGCTTGGCGGCAATGTGATAGTCAATGTCAAGGGAACACGTGTTGCTATCGGCGCTGATATGGCAAAGAAGATCATGGTCTGAGCGGAGGGATATAAATGAAAACACTTCGTGACACCCCCATAGGTGCGACTGTAAAGGTCGTAAAGCTTCATGGAGAGGGCGCGGTACGCAGGCGTATCATGGATATGGGACTTACAAAGGGAACGGAAGTCTATGTTCGCAAGGTGGCGCCTCTCGGTGATCCTGTTGAGCTTACTGTCAGAGGATATGAGCTCTCCATACGCAAGGCGGATGCTGAACTCATAGAGGTAGAATAAGGATGTAAGCGGTCATGAAGGCCGCTGTATGTTATCCAAGAAAGGAAAGATCGTAATGGATATCCGCATTGCTCTTGCGGGAAACCCGAACTGCGGCAAGACCACACTGTTCAACGCTCTTACGGGATCAAATCAGTTTGTGGGCAACTGGCCCGGAGTTACAGTGGAGAAAAAGGAAGGAAAGCTCAAAGGCAAGGAAAATGTGATTGTCACAGACTTGCCCGGCATCTACTCCCTTTCCCCCTATACTCTTGAAGAGGTAGTGGCAAGAAACTACCTTATAAATGAACGCCCGGAGGTCATACTCAACATCGTTGACGGAACGAATCTCGAAAGGAATCTGTATCTTACCACACAGCTCATAGAGATAGGTATCCCGGTAGTCATAGCTGTCAATATGATGGATATGGTCAATAAGCTGGGCGATAAGATAAATACCGATAAGCTCTCCAAGGAACTCGGATGTAAGATAGTGGAGATATCCGCTATAAAGGGAACGGGCATCAATGAGGCTGCTGAGGCTGCCATAGCGGCTGCAAAAGCGAAGAAGACTGTCCCCCATCATGTTTTTTCCGGTCCTGTGGAGCACGCACTTGCACATATCGAAGAAGCCTGCATACACGATCTTCCCGATGATCAGCAGAGATGGTTCGCTATAAAGCTTTTTGAACGTGATGACAAGATCATCGAAAAGCTGAATATCTCTAAATCTGTGCTCGAGCATATAGAGAAGGACATCGTATCTGCAGAGAATGAACTTGAAGACGATGCGGAGAGCATCATAACCAATGAACGCTACGAATATATAGCTGATATCACGGGAAAATGCTATGTAAAGAAGAACAGGGAAAAGCTCACCACTTCCGACAAGATAGACAGGATAGTGACGAACCGATTCCTGGGACTGCCCATATTCATCGTTATCATGGGACTTGTCTACTACATTTCCATGGTGACTGTGGGCACTGCTGCAACAGACTGGGCTAATGACGGACTTTTCGGTGACGGTTTCCACTTGTTCGGTATAGGTTCTGCGGATTATGAGGATGCAGACGGAGAGTACAGCGATGCTCTCAATGCCGTGAATGCATATTATGAGATCGATCCCGAGGCGGAAGATTTTGATGCAGATACCGCACTTGCCGAGATGAGCGAGGCAAAAGGCAGCGATACTGCACTTATTTCCGTAGAGGATGAGGAAACTCTTGAAACTTCCGAACTCACTGTATACTATGATACTGTTCCCGAAGATGCAGGCGATGATACATTAGGCGTGTCCTATCTTGAAGGCGTTGAGTATTTCAAGACTAATGGCTTTGACGCTCCCGATCCTGCTGACTATGGCGTATGGATCCCCGGTGTGCCTGCTGTTATAGGCGCTGCTCTTGAAAAGCTGAACGTTGCAGACTGGCTCTCAGGTCTTATTCTTGATGGTATTGTTGCAGGCGTTGGCGCTGTGCTCGGATTTGTTCC
>JAFPYQ010000228.1 GCA_017394475.1 Oscillospiraceae bacterium
CAATCCACGTTCGTGGGAGCGCAGTTTCCGCACTAATACGCCCATCCTGATCAGGGAGATCTTTGACAAAACCTTATTTGATCAGTGTTTCCATAGAAATAGCCGTACAGATAACAGCGCAGGATCACGCAGTTACTGTGCGGCTATTTTTTGGGGGGACGTTTTTTTACAGCCCCATTAGTTTCAGTTAAGGATGTATGTCTTCTCTGCCTGCGGCGGGGAAGACTTGCGGAACAAAAACATAAAAAATATACTATCAGGGTTTATTCAGCGTTTTCTAAAATTATCAGAAAAAGCTTTCCATCAGACCCTGCAGCATATCGGGATCAAATCCCAAAAGATCCAGGTCGGAGAAGTCAAGATCGGCTATGTACCCTGCCACAAGAGCTTCGAGCTCCTTGTAGGTGTCCTTGTCAAAAAGGGGAGCAAATTCGGGACCATAATATGTCACCGTGGTATCACCGTCGAGATTTTCAAGGGTGATGTACTCCTCACCGTCATAGAAGATATAGAATGCCTTATCCCCTATCTTCGTTTTCTTGATACACTTGCATCCGGATGCTTTGAGCAGCTTGAGGGAATGATCCATAGAACGCCCTGCAGAGGTGGATCTTACGCACAGGATGAGCCCGCCGTCGGCATCAAAGAAATATATGGTATTGCGGGCATCGTCACCTGTCATTATCATATTGCCCGTTTCGGCGAAGGAATCTTTTTTGAGCTGTTTCTTCACATCGTTCTTTGTCATGCCCCATTCGAGCTGTATCTGCTGATCGGTGGTGATGATGCTGCCGTCATCCCTGAAATCAAACTCCTTGCCGCCAAGCTCCAGATGACCCGTCTGCATCTTCCCGTCTTCATTGAAATAATAGTATTTTCCGTTCAGGACACGCCAGCCCGTGCGCATCTTTCCGTCCTCACCGAAGTAATAGGTATCGCCCTTTATGCGCTTGAAGCCCTTTGCCATGCTGCCGTCCTGTGTTTTGAGGAAATAATAGGTGTCCCCGTCTATCTCCCTGAAGCCTGTGACAGCGCTGCCCTCATCATCAAGATAGTAGACAGCCCCCTCGTCCTCTTTCCAGCCCTCTTCCGCGGATACAGAAGCGGTGACTGCCGATACGGATGCCGCTGCCATTACCAGACATAATGCAGCAGATATGATACGTCTTTTTTTCATGTTCTTACTCCTCCCGGGTCGTGTGGTTTTCCATCGGATGGCCAAAAATGACTTTATATATATAGTACAACATTCCCGATAATTTGTCAAGAAAAACATTAACAGAATATCTATATGTGGTGAGCTGTCCAGTGATCAGTTGTCAGGTCAGAGTATCGGTAAGTGCTGTAGAACGTAGGGTAAGCGCAAGCTAAAGTTACCGAGTCACAAAATGAGTTTTCAGCAGATAAGAGCCAACGAAGAGGGTGCAGGCTCAGCCTGTTTAACTTTTTTGCTTTTATGGACAAAACGAAAGTTTCCGAGCCGCAAAATGAGTTTGCAGCAGGTAAAAGCCAACGAAGAGGGTGCAGGCTCAGCCTGCCGACCTTGACTTTTGGGATGTTTTGGTGTATAATTGCAGATAACGGCAGCGTTTTTGCCAATTCGTTCAAAGTTTGCGTTCATATAAGGGGGAAGTTCATGATAAAAACGACCGATAATGCTCCATGCAAAGTTTGAGGGAACTGCGTGGAGTACAGATGATACCCTCGGGCTTTGCATTTTTTGATGGTATTATATCAAAAGGAGCAAAGTCAAATGAAAGATCAGATAAAACCTATCAGAAGATATCTTCTTGTGTGGAGCACACAATCGCTTTCCGCACTCGGCAGCTCTATGACGAGCTATGCCCTGAGCCTCTGGCTGTACCGGAACACGGGCTCGGCCCTGAAAGCGGCGCTGCTCACAGTCTGCTCGTATGCACCCTATGTGCTGATGAGCATATTCGCAGGCGCACTCAGCGATAAGTGGAACAAGAAACTCACTATGCTGATCTGTGACCTGTTCGCAGCAATGACCACCGTGGCAGCCTTTCTGCTGATAGAAACAGGCCGCCTCGAAGCATGGCACCTGTTCCTGATAAACGCCCTGAACGGGCTTATGAATACGGTGCAGCAGCCTGCAAGCGAGGTTGCCGCCACCCAGCTGATACCAAAGGAATACTATCAGAAAACAGGAGCGCTGCGTTCCCTCTCCCGGTCAATGAATACGATACTGACTCCCGTGTTTGCCACCATGCTGTTCACATCCGGCGGTGTACAGGCAGTCATTGCCGTTGACCTCATCACCTTTTCAGCCGCATTTCTGGTACTGCTGCTGTTCATCCGTATACCGGAGCCCAAATGCATCACCGATGACAAGGTATCGCTCATATCATCCGTAAGATCGGGGCTTTCATGGCTCAGAGCCAACCCGCTGATACTCAGGCTGATCTTCTTTCTGTCGGGGATAAACCTCATCGCATCGGCAAACAGCGCTGCACTCACGCCTCTGATACTCTCAAAGACCGCGGATAACGAAAGCATCCTCGGAACGGTCAATTTCTGCATCGGGGCAGCCACATTCGCAGGCAGTCTCATCGCCTCCTATGCCCGTCCCCCCAAGGATCGCGTAAAAGCGATATGTATATCACTGTTCATCTCCATGAGCACCGAGAATTTTATACTTGCATTCGGAGATCGGCCTATAGTATGGTGTATCGGCGTGGTGCTCGGATGGCTGCTCATCCCGCTCATGGGTGCAAATTTCGATGTCGTTTTAAGAAGCTCTATACCTGCGGATATGCAGGGACGGGTCTACGCCTGCAGGAATACTCTGCAGTTTTTCACCATCCCCATAGGCGGTCTGCTGAGCGGCGCGCTCATCGACAATTTCTTTGAGCCGCTCATGTCAGTACAGAATGACCGGAGCATCCTGTGTACTGTCTTCGGCAGCGGCAAGGGCTCTGGAGCTGCCTTTCTAATGGCTGTACTCGGAGCTGCGGGTGTCGCTGTGTGTATAGTATTCACCTTACTTCTCACAAACGTAAAGGACCCGGAGCCATCCGCTCCCGCAGCCAACGGACAAAACGGATGATCATACTGCTATCGTAAATATGCAGACCCCGGAAGCGTGCTTTGCAGATGCGCCTCCCGGGCTCATTGATGCAGCCCGGCATAGCCGCTGTTTTGAATATAAAAGAGGAATATCATGAAAAAGTAATCGTCTCATTACTGGCGCTTTCGGTTGTTATGGGTCTTGCAAAGCCCGTATCTGCCGATGTGCCATCTGACACATCAGTTGTGTCCGAAGATACATCAGCTGCGCCTGCGGACACATCTGCTGTGTATACCGAAACACAGACCCTCATCCATGTTTTTGACAAGGAAAAGACAGAACCCATCGACGTGCGCTTCTATGAAGGCGTCACGGAGATACCATATATACGCCTTACCGATTACTACAGCCTGCTCATGGGGAAGGAAATGGAGCTCACCGAACATGCCGGCGAGACCTTCACATTCACATCCGCAGCGGGCGCATCCGCGGTGATAGATACCGAAAAGGATACGCTGTATTCCGACGACTTCGACAATTTCATAAACACATCCATCAAAAAACAGGACGATATACCCAATGTCTATATAGACGGCGCACCCTTCATCCGCGTGGCATCGGTCGAAACAGACAAGGATCCCCTGCCGGTGGAAATATATTTCGCGGATTACTCCATAGACCTGCACGCTGATGAAAATGATATATGGCTCCCCGCCCTGACAGCATCCGACCTGTTTTCGGGAGTTACCATGCTCCAGTGCATGTATGACGGCAGCGAGTTCCATCTTCTGGATTCCAACGGGAAATACCCCCCCTTCGGCCTGCTGGAGGATGAGGACTATATGAACAGCATTTCCGTGTTCTCAAAGGACGGCAAGAGGAGCAAAGCCCTTGCAGAGTACGGATATAACGAGTTCTGCTTTGTATATGACCACTATTTCGGCTATCCCGGCCGCGTGGAGGTGGAAAATGAGGTGGCCGAAAAAGGCCTGGACGAGACCCTGAAGACCTATGATGATTTCACCGCACAGGCAAGGGAATGGCTCATGTCCGAGGATCCCGCAGCATACGGCGCAGGCACGCTGATACTCTGCGAATACCTATATGACGGCGGTCATTCATCATACGAATATATGCCATACCTTTATTATCTGGTGGATGAGGACTATAACGATAAGATAACAGAGCTCCTCGACAGCATCGGCTTTGAGTTTGACAACTATACCGAGACCGGTGACAGGGTCGCCAAGATGGGCACCCTCTCCAGGCAGAGAAATGAGGCATGGGGCGAGGATAAGCTCGTTATATCGGGTGATACCGCAGTATATTCCTTTGACAGCTTCATGTATGATGTGGATGGGTGGGATGAATACTACAACAACGGCGGTGAGCTCCCGGACGATGCTGCAGGCGGCCTCAAAAGAGCCCTTGACGCAGCACAGGCAGACCCCAATGTGAAGTATTTCATCCTGGACATCTCCACCAACCTGGGCGGCTCGGGAGATGTAGTAGGGCTCATCTCGGCTGTTATGACGGGCAGGGCGGAAATGCTCTACACCAATATGTTAAACGGCCAGTTCACCACCGTGACCTATGATACCGATACCGATCTGGACCGTGTTTTCGATGAAAAGGACAAGACAGGCTATGACTTCAAATTCGGCATCATAACCAGCGATGTTTCCTTCTCCTGCGGAAATCTGCTGCCCTCTGTCGCCCATGACAACGGCATCGCACTGTTCGGCGAGCGTTCGGGCGGCGGTGCCTGCGCAGTGCTGCCGCTGAGCACCCCCGAGGGCGGCTACTACCAGATATCCTCTGCCCTGAGACTTGCAGACAAGAACGGCGAGTCCATAGACAGCGGCATTCCCGTGGATATCGACCTTGTCCGTTATGATGACAAAGGCAACGAAGACTACTCTGCATTTTACGATATCCCCACCCTGAGCCGCTCAATGGCTCAGTATTACGGCACCACATCTTCCTTTGATGAAGTCGCAGCCGAAGAGGCATCCTCCGGCGCTGTCATCACAGAAGAAGGGGCACCTGCCGGGACACCGGCACAGACCGCTCCCGCTCCTACGGGCAACGCACCCGCTGAAACGGCTGCCGTTATAATGTTCCTTTCCGCAGCAGCAGCGGCAGGTCTGAAACTAAGCAGAAAAAAGTGATACCTCCGCGACGATAAACAACCGCTCCCGTGATTTATCGGGAGCGGTTCTGTCATATTACCCGGACATCCGGCATATACCATTCATCTTCTCCGCCGTGC
>JAFPYQ010000229.1 GCA_017394475.1 Oscillospiraceae bacterium
CATGTTGCCCTCCTTTTCATAACGTAAAACTATCATGCAGATACAGTCGGCTTACTTTTCAAATTTCAGCCTTTCTGTCCGTACACTTTCAAGATGCCCCATATCATTGAACAGTTCAAGGCGGGGCAGAACTATCCTGTCCTCCTGCGGGACGAATTCGATCACCGTCACCGAGCACACGCCGAAGGGCATGGAGGTGAGCACGAAGGGGAAGGGAAGACCCAGCACATGGGAGAGCACCACCGCTCCCGAACCGCCATGGGCGAAAAGAGCTATATCCGTATCCGGGCAGCCGTCTGTTACATACATGTCATTGCTGCGCGTTAGTCCGTATCCCGAAAGGAACTCATCTATCTTTTCGGAGATATCACGGTAATACCTCATGCAGATATTGTCGCGGAAAAAGGGGTGACTGTCCCAGTCATTGCTGCCCACATATCCGGGTTCTCCCGAGAGCAGCTTATAGGCAAGTGTCCAGGGATGACCGTCATAGCCCAGATGTGTGTCCCCTGCATCGCCCCAGTCGATCTCATGCATGAAATCCAGCACTTTTATATCCTTACCAAGTCTCTGTGCGGTAAATGATGCGGTCTGTTGCGCCCTGCCCATAGGCGAGGCATATATCTCTGTAATATTTTCCCTTTTCAGCCTTTCAGCCGTGCACTCGGCCTGTCTGAGCCCATTTTCGGTCAGGCAGTCCTTTTCGTAATTCGGTTCTCCGTGTCTGATAAAGATAAGGCGCATATATCCTCCCTCATTGTGTGTAATGTGCTTTATACCGGGCGATCCCGGGAATTGTCCTGTGTGATCATCATATCTGTTTAAAGATCACGAAGCCTTTCAAGTTCTTCCGTTGTCTTTGCCAGCAGCGAAGAATAGTCTGTGTCGGTCCGTATCCTTAACAGTTCCGTCATCTCACTGACAGGCTTTGTGAGAGGATCCAGGGAAAGGTTCGCCGCTATGCCCTTGAGTGCATGGGCAGTCTCGAACGCACCGTCAAGATCCTTTTCCGCCAGCAGTTTTTCAAGCTGTATGAGTTTTTCATCCTCCGCCGCCTTTTTCACCAGCATGAGATAGAATTCCTCTTTGCCCATACAGCGTGCCAGTCCTTCTTCAACATTTGCACCATACTCTCTCAGACTATCTATCGTTATCATATCTTTTCTCCTTATTCTTTCAACAGCTTTTCAAATTCTGCGGGGGGCAGCGGTCTTGAAAAATAATAGCCCTGTATTATGTCGCATCCAAGCCCTTTCAGAAGCTCCATCTGTTCCTTTGATTCCACGCCCTCTGCGATAACGGGGACTTCAAGGAGCCTTGCAATGTCGATCATGATCTCCACAAGGCGGTATGCTTTCCTGTCGGTGCAGATGTTCCTGATGAAGTTCATATCAAGCTTCAGGGCATCTATGGGCAAAGATGTGAGCATATTCAGTGAAGAATAGCCGCACCCGAAATCATCCATCTCTATCCGGAAGCCCTTGTCGCGCAGCGATGAGACGGTATCTATTATCTGCTGCGAATTATCGGTATATGCCGATTCTGTTATCTCCAGGAGCAGGACATCGGGGGAAAGGCCGTTGCGGGTTGCTGTATCACACAGTATGTTCCCGAGCTCGGGATCGAATATATCCACTCGCGAAACATTTACCGATACGGGCAGCACAAAGCCGAAGGTGTCCTTCCATTTCCGTATCTGTGCGGCAGCTTCATTCCAGACATATCTGTCAAGGAGCTGTATGAGGCCGTTGCTCTCAAAAAGGGAAATGAACTCTCCCGGGCTTATCATGCCGAATTCGGGATGCACCCAGCGCACCAGCGCCTCGGCACTTCTCAGAACGGGCTTGTCGCCTGTTATGTCATATTTCGGCTGATAGTAGACCTTGAACTGCTTTTCCGAAAGGGCCCTGTCTATATCATTTATCAGCCGCTCGGCGTGTATCTCCTTGCTGTGAAGCTCCTCATTGTACAGTACAAAGCGTGTTGAATAGGTGTTCCTGAGCTTTCTGCAGGCAAGCCGCGCACGATCGAACCTGCGTTCCATATCGAGCCCGCTCCCGTCATCGGAATACACGCCTATCCTGACAGTTATCTTGCGATCGTCAAGGTATTCATTTATGTCGTTGATATATCCCGGCAGCTTATCCGGGAGATCATCCGTATGGGGAAGATATATATAGAAGCAGTTGTTGTTGAAACGGCATGCAAGGCCGCCTGTGTACTGCACCAGTTCATGTATGCTGTTGCCCAGCCTTTTGAGGATATGATCCCCGTACTGCCTGCCGTACAGCTC
>JAFPYQ010000230.1 GCA_017394475.1 Oscillospiraceae bacterium
ATAAAATGCGGCGGCAACTGGAGCGGAGCCTATGCACTGGATATTTACTCTCCCGAGGTGCGGGATTATCTGAGGAAGATATTTAATGTCATCGTGAATGAATGGCGATTCAGGCTTCTGAAACTTGATTTTCTCTATGCTGCATGTATTATCCCGCGAAAGGACAAGACAAGGGGCATGGTCATGCACGATGCCATGAGTTTGCTGCGTGAACTGGCGGGTCCCGCACAGATACTTGCCTGCGGTGTGCCTCTTGCATCCGCTTTCGGGACAGCCGATTATTGCAGGATAGGCCCTGATGTGAGCCTTGACTGGAACGACAAGCTGTATATGCAGGCTCTGCACCGTGAACGCCCGAGTACGAGAAATACCATCCTTTGCTCTGTTTTCCGCAGGCATCTGAACGGCAGGGCATTCATCAATGACCCGGATGTATTTTTGTTGAGAGATACGCAAACAGGGATGAATGAACTGCAGAAGCGCTGTCTGGCTGAGATAAACGCCCTGTGCGGCGGTGTGCTGTTCTCATCGGATGACTTTTCCGTTTACGGACAGCGGCAGCAGAAGGAGCTCGGGGCAATAGATGCGTTCAGGGATGCGCATATCCTTTCTGCCGATGTATACGGGGATACACTGGTCATATCCCTGGAAAAAGACGGCAGATATGATACCAGAGTATATCCATTGTTCTGATATCTGTATGAAACAATGAAAAAGCCGGGGGCTGTATGAACCGCCCCTGGCTTGATCTATCTGTATCAGAAACATTATCATCCGTTTACACCGTCGGATATGGATGATGCAGGTTTGTTATCCATCACATCGCCATATCTGGCGATTGCTGTATCCTTCCTTTTTGAGTGCTGAATCAAGGAGTATCATTTCAACAGGGGTGATCTTCAGCAGATACATGGGGTATTTGAGACGTTTCAGTCCCTCGGTGGGGATCCCGCGTATCTGTGCGATGCGTTCATACTCTTCACAGAACGGCTCTGTAAATTCAGCCCTGCCCATGACCTGCACACTGTGAAGATCGCCGAAGGTCCCGCCCCCATCGAACACGGCAATGCTTACATTTTTGTTCTTTTCAAGGCCGGAAAATTTCATGCCGCCCTCGGTAAATATATAGAAGCAGCCTTCATTGAATGAGTAATCTACCGGGGTGCAGCGCACATTTTCTCCGCTGCCTGTGGCAAGGGCACAGGTCTTGTGAGCACCCAGAAAGGCGGCTATGGCCTTATAGACTGTTTCCCTGTCGGCTTTTGCGGCTGTGCTGTCCTTGTTTGTCCAGTATGCGGCGGCTCTTTGATATTCTGAATGTTCCATAGCGACCTCCTTATGGGGAATGATCTTTGAATGGTGTTGATAGTTACGCCGGTATTATCAGTTCTTTGTCAGCATGAGGACAATGATCTCGTCATCCGGCTCCAGTGTCAGCTCGTTCTGCACGATCTTCAGATCACTGTTGTCATTCTTGGGGAGAAGGACCGCGGTGTCAAGTCCGTCACCCTTGCCTTCCGTTCTGGAAAACAGGTAGCTGACATTGTTTTTTACACATCCGATTGGCAGAAATGCGTGACCTGTCGCTTCAAATACCCACAGTATCAGCTCGCGCTTGCTTTCAAAGCGCAGTTCTTCATGACAGTTGCGAAAGAAAAGGGCGGAGCGGACAGAAAGGATATTGCATTCATTTGAAAGATCGTTCTTTGAATTACGGGATGCTTCATCACTTTCAAAGGTGATCATATCCTTTATGAAGTCCAGGCGGACAGGGTCTTTGCCGAGCTGAGCATAAAGGCAGCTGACAAATCTTTCGCTGACTACCACCTGATCGTTGTTCCGTTTCTCGATGATGTTTTCGTTCTGCATATCCAGGACTTCCACGATGCAGTTATGTGAATCCAGCTTATCACAGCATTTCAGACTGTTCCAGAACAGGAGAGGCTTTTCATCCACATTTGCATCGCTGCAGTCATCATCGGACAGGAACAGGACGGAATTGACATCATCCAGGGAGAAGCCGCTGTCATTGCCGCTGAACGGTTCAAAAATATTTTTCACGATGACAGGCTCACTGTTTTTTTCACCGAACAGGGAGCGGTATTCCGGAGCGCTGCAGTATTCCCTGATCTTTTCTTCATTTTCTTCTGTATCCATCAGCACAACGGTGAGATCAAACCCGGGATATTCATTCTTGAAACATACAAGGCTCTCGAGAATATAGCTCAGCTTGTTGTTGCAGCCGATTATGAGGATCTTCGGCTTATCATTCAGTATACAGGGAGTGAATTTTTCGGCGGGCAGCGGCTTTTTCAGCTTGTATCCAGCTTTTCCGCTGCTGTTGATCAGATCTTCACTTTCTGCGATATAAAGCCGTTTTTTGCCGGTATCCATAATCGGCAGGGCAGAATTTTGCCTTTGGATATCTTCCGGAAGGGACACAGAGCCGGGTATATCCTCAAGATAGAATTCTACGCCTTCAAAGCTGATGAGATGCAGTATCGTATCACAAAGGGAAGGCATTACTGCGGTGATCGCCATTATCTTTCCGAGCAGCTCGTTGAAGTTGACAGGAAAGCTGTTATCGCCTGCTTTGAACGGATATTCACGGATGAGTTTTTCCGTTTTGCCGTCAGATACCTCTGCAAGGATACAGGGCAGTGATGCTGCTCTGTTTTTGTTCAGATAGCTGTTGATAAAAATATACAGCTTGAAGACGTTGAAATTCTGGGCACGCTCATTGTTCTTTGATATACCGGCGTCTTCGCTGTCCGCTGTCATCAGAAGGATGGTCCTTGCATCTTTAAGTGCTATCATGTCAAGATCAAGCTTGGAAAACGGACTTCCGTTCTGTATGATGAGGTTTTTGAATTTTTTTGATGCGTGATGGACACTGAAAATATTATCAATCTGATCTCGGATCTTCTTTTTGTCGTGGTCGGAAAGGATGACTACATAGGTGTTATCCATATCATCAAAGCAG
>JAFPYQ010000231.1 GCA_017394475.1 Oscillospiraceae bacterium
CAGCCCATATTCAATGAGGACGGTTCTCTGGTGCTCATGTTCAACGGTGAGATATACAATTACATGGAACTGCGGGAGGAGCTTATCTCAAAGGGACATACCTTTAAGACAAAGACCGATTCCGAGGTGCTCGTCCACGGGTATGAGGAATACGGTGAGGAACTGCTCCGGAAGCTCAGAGGCATGTTTGCCTTTATAATATGGGACAAGAACAAGAAAGAGCTTTTCGGTGCCAGGGATCCTTTCGGCATAAAGCCATTCTATTACGCTAAATTCGGGAAAACTCTGCTTTTTGGTTCCGAGATAAAGTCATTTCTCGATCATCCCACGTTCAGAAAGGGTCTGAATACCGCCGCACTGGAAAACTATCTCACCTTCCAGTATTCTCCCACCAACGAGACATTTTTCAGAAATGTGTACAAGCTGATGCCTGCACACTTTTTCAGGTTCGACGGGGAACTTCTGTTCATAAAGCACTACTGGGATGTGCATTTTTCACCCGATAACAGCGTGGATATGGATGAATGGACGGATCGCATCTCCGATGTGTTCAAGGATTCCGTTGAGGCCCACAAGATAGCCGATGTTGAGGTAGGTTCATTCCTTTCGAGCGGTGTGGATTCAAGCTATGTGGCATCGGTGGCGAATGTGGACAAGACCTTCACTGTAGGCTTCGGTGAGGATGAAAAATACAACGAGATCGGATGGGCAAAGGAATTTTCAAAATACATCGGCAAGGAGAACAAGAGCAAGGTGATTTCTCCGGATGAGTACTGGAACAGCATAAAGACTGTACAGTACCACATGGACGAACCCCTTGCGGATCCATCCTGCATAGCCCTTTACTTCGTGTGCAAAAAGGCGGCGGAATATGTCAAGGTCGTGCTCTCGGGCGAGGGAGCGGATGAGATATTCGGCGGATATAATGTATATATGGAACCGCTGGGTTCCCATCGCTACAAATCGCTGCCCATGGAGCTGCGCCGTGCAGTGGGGATGGCTGCTGATAAGCTGCCTCATGTAAAGGGCGTTAACTTCCTTATCAGGAACGGCCTCACCCTGGAGGAAAGATTTATCGGCAATGCCTACATCTTCACCCCCGCAGAACGCAGAAAGCTGCTGAGGATAAACACCAATGCACCCGAACCCACAGTCATAACCGCACCCTATTATGCAAAGGTGAAGGATATGGATGAGATCACCCGTATGCAGTACCTCGATCTGCATCTGTGGATGGCAGGGGATATCCTGCTCAAAGCGGATAAGATGTCCATGGCAAATTCCCTTGAGCTCAGAGTACCATTCCTTGATAAGAGGGTTATGGAACTGGCTGAAAAGATACCCACATCCTGCAGGGTGAGCACGGAGAACACCAAGCTCGCCATGAGGAATGCAGCGCGCAGGGCGGCACCCGAAAAGACCGCGGCAAAGAAGAAGCTGGGCTTCCCCGTACCCATAAGAGTATGGCTCAAAGAGGACAAATATTATAACATGGTGAAGAAGGCATTCACCTCTGCTGATGCACAGAAGTTCTTCAACACCAGGGAACTCGTGAAGCTGCTGGATGATCACCGCAAGGGAAGGTTCGACAACAGCCGCCGTATATGGACGGTGTTCATCTTCCTGCAGTGGTATGAGGTATATTTCCATGAAGAAAACTGATATCAGATCATATATATCTGTCAATACCGTTATTCTGGTCATACTGTTCACTTTATGTGCGGTGGGGTTCATGCTCACCGGTGCGAATTCATTCGTGGTGTGCGGATTCACTGCTGCCATCGCCTTTGCTATCGCTGTGGTGCTGCAGACTCTGAGGAACATGAAGGAAAAGCCCTACACAAAAGTGGACAGGGTGGGGCAGGTCCTTGCCATTGCCATAGTGTTCTGTCTGCTGCTGTCATTGCCCCCGCATATCAGCTCGTCGTCACAGTGGAGGTATCCCTTTCAGAAGGGCTTGATAGACTGCTATCACAATATAAAGGAGCCGGATTTCTTCCCGGATGTGAAGGGCAAGGTACAAGGCGATTATCATTTTGACTATCTGCCCACCATACTGCAGGGCACGGGTCATTATTCCATCCGCTTCACTGCCGACAGTGAGACCGTAAAGGAATATGAAAGGCAGTTTTCTGCGGCTGCAAAGCATACCTATTCTATCGACGGGAATAATACCGGCAGTAATTTCTTTACCGCCGATCTGGTGCTTCCCGACAATTCCACAGGCACTGTGGATGTATATATCGACAGCAGTTTCTTTGCAGGTACCGATGCAAAAATATATGTGCTCGATTCCAACTATAACTGGAACCACCCCCACACATCGGCTGTGATAATAGATACAGCCGGCGGAAAGGTGCAGTTTTCCCAGGAGGGGTAAGGACAAGAGAGGCTTTGCTCCGTTTATTGTGATGAGGTGAATATGCTCACTGTAATAGGTATAGGCATGGACGGGGACAGCACGCTCACCGCCGAAGGCCTGTGGGAGATAGAGGATGCAGACTATCTGATAGGCTCGGAGCGGGCGGTACAGAGGTTTGCGGATAAGAAAAAGACCTATGTGGAGTGGTCTGCGGAAAAAATAGAGAGGATCATCCGCTCCGAACAGGGGAACGGAGCATATCTGGTCTCGGGTGATGTGGGCTTTTACAGCGGTGCAAAGCAGATGCAGGAACGCCTGGGGAAAGAAAATGTCCGCTTTGTGGCGGGCATCTCCACCCCTGTGTATATGTGTGCAAAGCTGGGTATCCCCTGGGAGCGGGTAAAGCTCATATCCCTGCACGGCAACGATGCTCCCGTGGCTGTTCATTGCGCGGTGAACGAATATGTCTTTGCCATAACGAGCGGCGGTGATGCCGTGAAGGACATTGCACGGCGGCTCATTGAATATGAGCTCCCCGACCTTCATATCTGGGTGGGGGAAGACCTGGGTTACCCCACAGAGCAGATCACAGAGGGCTCTTTGCAGGAGATAGCAGAGTATGAGCGGGGATTTTCCCATCTCTGTTCCATTGTGATATATAACTCCCGTCCCGGAACTGCTTATTCCTTCGGCATACCCGATGACAGATTCATCCGCAGGGAGGGAATACCCATGACAAAGGCGGAGATAAGGGCTGTGGTAATGTCAAAGCTATGTATCTCCGGTGATACACCATGCCTTGACATAGGGAGCGGCTCGGGCTCGGTCAGTGTTGAACTGGCGAAAAGAGCCTGCACAGCCTCAGTCACGGCGGTGGATATATCGGAGGATGCGGTGCGCCTTACCATGGAAAACAGCAGGCGCTTCCACTGTGACAATATCAAGGCTGTCTGCATGGATGCCTTTGAGTACATAGAGAAAAACTCCTGCCCCGATCATGTTTTTATCGGCGGGTCGGGCAGACCCGGGAAGCTTGCAGAGCTCATACATGAAAAGAACCCCAAAGCTATGATAGTGGCTACTGCGGTAACGCCTCAGACCATCTCACAGCTCTGCCTGCCGGGTACAGAGATCACCACGGTCTCCGTTACAAGGACGAAATTCGTGAACGGGTATCATCTGCCCATACCCATGAGCCCCGTGCATATCGCAGTGATACATCCCGAGGGGTGATCTTTGACTGCATTTTTTCGTATATGGAAATAAGAAAAAACATCAGGACAGAGAGGAAAATCTGAAATGAGATATTTAAAATTTGTGCTGTCAGGGGTGCTTTTTTTACGGTAATGTGTCTTTGTGCCTGCAACGGCGGGAAGAAAGCGGAGGAGGAAAAGCCTGCGGGTGCCCCTGCGGCTATGCTTGTGGGAACATGGGTAGGCACCGGCGATGAGATTGCCACCGTAACATTCGGTTCGGACGGAAAATACAAGGATGTGGCGAACTTTGACGGCACTACGATCTCTGTAACAGGCACATACACCGTTGACGAACAGTGCGGTACTGTACTTGTGGATGACAAGGAGGACGGGTTACAGTTCAATTCAAAGCTTGCTTTTAACAAGCAAGTGTGAGCCGCAGGCTCATTTCCATTCAGTAGGAGATTGAACTCCTACTGAATGGAAATATGGAACCC
>JAFPYQ010000232.1 GCA_017394475.1 Oscillospiraceae bacterium
ACCCTTCAGTACATCCTCATAAAGCTCCCTGTAGATCTGCTTGTTGGCTTCCTATTCCTGCTCCTTCTGCATGATATCGAGAGTCTTTACAAGTGTAAGACCCGAGGTCATCATGGCAGACATCTGGCGGCAGTCCTGAGCAAGCTCTTTCTTAGAGAATTTATGCAGACTTTTTTTCGCTTCTCCTCCCTTTGCTTCACGATAATCGGAGCAGAAAAGACCTTTTTCATGGATCTTTTCGAGGAAATCGTTTACATCTTCGGCGTTCATTCGCTGGTTTTTGACAGTGTTACCCTGAACATCGGTCGCCGTATAGATATAAGTCTTCATAAAACCGACACCTCCGTAATACCTTTCTTCTTGATTTTCGGGGACAAACGGCAGAACAGCGCCCTATCGCCGAGCCTCAGCTGTAACAGGACCGATAAGCCCTGTCTGCCCGCATCGGAAAAGGAAACAGCTATGCAGATGTATGACCGCAGGCTATGTCCCGCCGGTAAAGCGCGGCATTGCCGTTAATACACCAAGTCAAAAGCCCCTGTATAATCAATTATACCATTTTATCATCACATTTACAATATGTTATTTTAACCAAATTGTGACACGTTTATATAGCTTTTTTAACAAAAATGCTTTTTTTCGGTTTTATTCTGATGGCAATAATGCCTATAACGAAGTGATCATGTCATTACTGTTTGTTCATATTTAATAAAACCATCCGTGATATACAGCATACTACAGCCTTATATTATCTTACAGCTCCCCGCCGGTACGTATGAATGCCTTATGCACAGATGCCTCACATACTTTTCTATGGTTTTTTATAGGTTTTTCAGCCATATATCACGCTGTTTTCACAATCATGATATATGATATATACAGTTCGGGAGATGAACAGATACAGAACATCCCGGGCACGATATAGTCTGATATGTATATGATAATTCATATACTGCATATAAAGGGAGGATAATTATGTACGAGAACAATTTCAATTATAATTACGATTATAACGAGAATGATCCTCAGAAAAAAGCCGAAAAGAAAAGCAGCAGCGTGGGCAGAACGATAGCGATGCTGTTGGCAGTAGCTGTAGTAGGCGGTGCTTCCGGATTCGGAGGAGCGTATCTCCAGAAAACTATGACACCTGCAGCAGAAGTACAGGCTGCCGCGACCGAAACACCCGATACAGATGACAAGGCTGCGGTCACGGTGGCACCGACAGCCGCAAATACCGAGACCGTAGTTAGCAATATGCTTTCAACTACTGTCCCCGCATCGGGAGAACTCAGCACAAAACAGATAGTCAAAAAGGTGACCCCTTCTGTTGTGAGCATCCAGTCCAAATTCCAGCAGGGCTCATCCACAGGTACCGGCATAATCCTTTCATCCGACGGATACATCATCACCAATGCCCATGTGGTACAGACTGATACCCAGGAATATGATGCCAACAGCGGGATGGATCCCTACGGCGGCTTCAACGGAGGATATGATGATATATTCAGATACTTTTTCGGCGGCGGCTCATACAAGACAGTTACCAAGAATGCGGATGAAGTCGTGGTAGTCCTTTCCGATGACGAGGGAACGGAGTACGAGGCAGAGATCGTCGGTGCCGACAAGAATTCGGATATAGCGGTGCTTAAGATAGATACCCAGGGCAAGACACTGCAGGCAGCGGAGTTCGGTGATTCGGACAAGCTGGAGATGGGCGATACTGCCATAGCCATAGGCTATCCTCTCGGACTGGGACTTTCCACATCACAGGGCATCATTTCCGGACTCAACCGTACACTCAACATTGAACTTTCATCCGGCGGCGATGCGGCACTTACCCTTATCCAGACCGATACTCCCATAAATGCCGGCAATTCCGGCGGTCCTCTTGTGAATGGATACGGTCAGGTCATCGGCATCACATCCCAGAAGCTCGTTGAGTCTTCTATTGAGGGCATGGGCTTTGCAATACCCATTTCCGATGCTATGCCCATCATCAGCGACCTTATGAATCAGGGATATGTTACCAACAGAACTCCCCAGATCGGTATCACAGGCACTGATATATCCAATGCTGTTCAGAGATACTACAGCCTTCCCGTTGAAAAGGGCGTCATGGTAGTATCTGTTTCCGAAGGCGGCGGAGCTGAGCTTGCAGGCATCAAAGCCGGCGATGTGATAGTTGCAGCGGATGGACAGGATATAGAGAGCATGTCCGATCTTACCGAGATCAAATCCAAGAAGAAGATAGGCGACACAATGACGCTTACACTTGCAAGGGCTGATGGCAACATAGATGTTGAGATAACCCTTACAGGCAGCGACGGAGCCCCCGAGACCCATAATGAACAGGGCTGATAGGTGATTTCCATACTCCTCTTTTGATATAGCTTGCAGGAAGCGTAAAACAGAACGTTCAATGCGTCTGTTTTACGCTTCCTGTTTTTGCATAAATTTTCCTGCGAAAATGTTACAATTTGAGAACAATATGAGAAATAATATTGACAAATATATTGATATAGGTTAAAATAATTATGTATGTATTTTGTTTCAATTGCAGTGAAAACATCAA
>JAFPYQ010000233.1 GCA_017394475.1 Oscillospiraceae bacterium
CTCGAGCATCACAAGAATGTGCTTGTGGATGTGCGGGGTCTCACAGTGGGCTACGGCGGCGGCCCCCTGTTCAAAGATCTCGGTTTCACCGTTGAAAAGGGCGACCGTGCTGTCATCGACGGAGAGAACGGCTGCGGAAAATCCACACTGATAAAGCTGATACTTGACCGCGCAGGAGTGATGCCTGCCCCGAAGAACATGGAAGTGAACGGCGCCTGTGAGACCGCATCGGGGCTTGTGATATCCTATATATCGCAGGATACCTCAAAGCTCTGCGGGACTATCCCCGAATTTTCAGAGAAAAACGGGATAGACAGGACTATGCTCTGTTCGCTGCTGCGCAGTCTTGATCTTGACAGAGTGCAGTTTGAAAAGGATATCGCGGAATTTTCCGAGGGGCAGAAGAAAAAAGTGCTCATAGCCGCAAGTCTGCTGACCCCCGCACACCTGTATATATGGGATGAACCGCTGAACTTCATCGATATATTCTCCCGTATGCAGATCGAAAAGCTCCTTGACCAATACAAGCCCACCATGCTTTTTGTGGAGCATGATGTGATGTTCAGAGAAAAGATCGCTACCCGGCACATAAAGCTCTGACACCGCAAGAAACGGGACTTGACCCAACACACTTTATCGGCAGTATGCACAAATAACAATATATGTTATTATGCATACCGCCGAATTTTATTTTTGTACTTGACAAATCTCAAAAAATGTGTTATATTGAATTCACATTCAATGAATAAACATTCAATGAATATCAGTTCAATGTTAAGGAGCATCTGATGACACGGAAAGAACAGAAGGAAATGCGCCGCAAGCAGATAATGTTCAAGGCACTGGAGCTTTTCATATACAAGGGATTCAGCGAGACCAAGATATCCGATATAGCAGAATCACTGGGGATAAGCACCGGCCTGCTCTTCCACTATTATGAGAGCAAGGAAAAGCTGTATGAAGAACTGGTACTGATGGGCGCAGAACAGTCCAAACATTCGGAACAAGTGGAATATGACGATCCCATCGACTATTTTACAAACTTCATCAATATGCTGTTTACCGCAGCAAAACAGCAGCCCTGGGTCTATCAGATGTTCATGCTCATGGAGCAGGCAAGGCGCCCGAATATGCCCGAAAACATAAGGAATATCGCGCTTTCGGTCAATAAGGTGGATTTTGCCGCAGATATAATCAGAAAAGGGCAGGAAAACGGTTCCATAAAGGACGGGGATCCCGTGGCGCTCTCATTCGCATTCTGGTGCTCTGTACAGGGAGTCATGCAGCTCCACCTGGCAACTCCCGAATACCCCCTTCCCAAAGCAGAATGGCTCACAGATATAATACGCAAGTGAAGAATGAAAGGATGTAATCATAATGAAAAAGAAGATAATTATCGTAGGCGGCGGTCTTGGTGGTCTTTCAGCAGGCATATATGCTCTCAAGGCAGGCTATGATGCAGAGATATATGAGAAGAACGCAGTGGCAGGCGGCGAGTGCATGGGCTGGAACAGAAAGGGCCATCACATCGACAACTGCATCCACTGGCTCACAGGCACGGATGAAAAGACATCCCTGTGGCAGGTGTGGAACACTATGGGCGCTATCGACCATGACACAAAGTATGCAGATACGGAAAAGTTCTATTCTTCAAGGTACAACGGCGTTGAGGCTACTCTCTGGAATGACCTTGACAGGACAGAGAAGGAGCTCATCGCCATATCCCCGGAGGATGAGGAAGAGATAAAGAAATTCATCGAATACACAAGGTATGCCGAGTCCTGTGTCATCCCCGCAGAAAAGCCCATGGACATGATGGGCGTCAAGGATTACATCAACATGGGCAAGTCCATGGCAAATATGCCCAAGGTAATGAAGGAATACGGTAAGATAGACCTTATCGGCCTTGCCGAGAGATTCAAGTCCCCCGTTCTCAAAAAGCTGATGACAGACTATCTCCCTTCAAACTACACCGCATATTCCTTCCTGGTTTCCTACGGCACCATGACCAGCGGCAACGGCAACATCCCTCTCGAGGGCTCACTTGCCATGACCAACAGGGTCATAAAGAAATATACGGATATGGGCGGAAAGCTGTTCACCAAATCCCCCGTAAAGCGCATCATCATCGAAAACGGCACTGCTGTGGGCATAGAACTTGAAAGCGGCATGAAGGTCATGGGGGATGAGATAATCTCCGCAGTGGATGCAGGCTTCCTTTTCAAAAAGCTCCTGGGCAAGGAATACATGACAGACGAATGGAAAAAGGCTTTCAAGGACAGACAGGCTTATCCTATCACCAGCGGATTCCAGGCTGCATATTCCATAAATGATGATTTTTCCGGCCGGGATACCATATTCTTCGACTGTGATCCCATAAAGATAGGCAACAGGACATTTGACAGGATATATGTAAAGAATTACGGCTACGACAAGAGCTTCGCTCCTGAGGGAAAGGCTGTCCTGCAGATGAATATCCCCCAGTCCGATGAGGACTATGCTTTCTGGAAGAGCCTTGACAAGGAGACCTACAAGAAGACCAAGGCAGAACTGGAACTCCAGGTGAGAGCTGAAATAATAAAGCAGTTCCCCGAGCTTGACGGCAAAATGGAGCTCCTTGATGTATGGACACCCATGACCTATACAAGGTACTGCAACGCATACCCTGGGGCATATATGAGCTTTGTCACCACCGTTGGAGCAAAGCAGATGCGTGTCAA
>JAFPYQ010000234.1 GCA_017394475.1 Oscillospiraceae bacterium
ACCTCCTGCAGATCTCGAGACCATCATGCCCTGTTCGTCCATACCCGTATCCTACTTTGTGGACAGCGAAGGCAGGATAATAGCCGAAAAGGTAGTAGGTGCTCATGTAGAGAGTTATCCCGAGATCATTGACGGATATCTTGCATCTCTGGAATAAAGGAATGAGCTTTGTGGATAAAAAGAAAGTCATACTGGCAGTGCAGTCGGTGCTGTGCATACTGCTCGTGGTGCTCCTGAGCATCACAGCCATAGATCTGTACCGCACAGGCTCCGCTGCAAAGGCTGCGGATCCCCTTGTATGGGTCTACACCCGTGAGGCATCGGTATCCGCTCTCACATCACGCCTTCCCATATTCATACTTGCCGTGGCAGTGACGGTGGCAGCTGCGGTAATGGGTGTACGCGGGAATGAAACATCCTTTACGGATGCGGAGATCATCCGCGATCTTGCGGTATCCCGCGTGAAGGAGCCTACGGCTGAAATGACTGCCGAAAGAAGCAAGCAGAAAAGGCTCCATATCATGGGCTGGGCATTGTTCGGCCTGTGTATGATACCGATACTGCTGTATATCACAGATCCTGCCCACTTTGCATTATCCGATGCAGCAGGGCTTGAAACTGTCATGGGAGCGCTGGTCAGAAGCATACTTCCCTGGTCGGTGATAGGCCTCGGCTGCCTCTGCGTATGCTTTATCCTTCGTGACAAAAGCATGGCAAGGGAAACAGAGCTTGCAAAGAACTGCGAAAAGGTGAAAAAGTCTGCGGAGGGCGGAAAAAGTGATACAAAGGTGCTGAATATCATACGTCTTGCAGTGCTGGCACTTTCTGTCGCCGTCATCGTCATGGGCGCTTTCAACGGAAGTATGATGGATGTTCTCAACAAAGCCATAAGGATATGTACGGAGTGTGTAGGACTTGGATAATGCAAACAAAAAAGAAACGACGAAAAGCATGCGTCCTACAAAGCGGCGGCTGATACAGCTCTATGCTGCACTGCTGTACAATGCACATTTAAAGGGCTTCATCGAGGGCGAGATATATGTAGGCAAGACAAAGATCGCCTGCGTGCCGGGCTTCAACTGCTATTCCTGCCCCGGTGCCGTAGGTGCCTGTCCGCTGGGAGCGCTGCAGAACTCACTTTCCGCCTCGGGGAAGACTGTGGGCTTCTATGTGTTCGGCATAATCATGCTGTACGGCCTTATCCTGGGCAGGACAGTGTGCGGATGGCTGTGCCCTCTGGGGCTCATACAGGAGCTGCTCCACAAGATACCCACCTTCAAGATACCCAAAAGCCGCATAACACGGGCTTTTTCATACCTGAAATACGTCATCCTCGCAGTGTTCGTCATAGCTGTGCCCCTGTGGTACGGCATAAAGCACGATATGGCCATACCGGGCTTCTGCAAGTACATCTGCCCCGCAGGTACCTTTGAAGGCGCCATGGCTCTCCTTGCCAATGCGAAGAACGGCAGCTACTACAAAATGCTGGGCATCCTGTTCACGAGGAAATTTGTGATCATGCTCATCATAGGGCTGCTGTGCGTATTCTTCTACCGCGGGTTCTGCCGCTTCATCTGCCCTCTCGGTGCGATATACGGCTTATTCAGCAAGATAGCTGTTATAGGCGTCAAGGTGGACAGGAGCCGCTGCACGAACTGCGGGGCTTGTGTGCGCTGCTGCGGCATGGATGTCCGCAAAGTGGGCGACCACGAATGTATAAACTGCGCGAAATGCATGGATGTATGCTCTGCGGGTGCCATATCCGTCAGGGCGGGGAACATCACACTGAAAGCCCCTGAAAAGGGCTGTGCTGATGACAAGCCCGATTCACCGAAAAAGCGCATAACTATGGAGAGAGTGATATGGGGCATAGCCCTTGCCGTTCTCGCCTTTGCGCTGATATGGTTCAATTTTCTCGATCCTGCGGGCAGAAAGGAAACAGAGGAAACTGCTCCTGTGGTGACAGGTTATGAGGAGGGGCATCAGCTCCAAGACTTCACCATAGATACCATCGGCGGCGGCAGCTTCACCCTTTCGGAATACAGGGGAAAGGTAGTATACATAAACCTGTGGGCTACCTACTGCGGCCCCTGCGTCCAGGAGCTCCCGTACTTTGATGAGTTCTGCAAGGCACACAGCGATGATGTGGAGGTCCTTGCGGTACACAGCTCTGTCATCGCAAAGACAACGCCGGAGGAGTTCCTTTCGGATAAGACCTATTCGATAAAATTCGCCGCAGATACCTCCGATGACCTTGTATGGAACATCGTGAACGGCACATCTGCCATGCCCCAGACCATAGTTGTGGACAGGAACGGCATCGTCATCTACAACGAGCACGGCTCCATATCCCCGGAAGTCATTGAAGCGCTATACAGCAAGGCTTCACACGGATAACTGATATTGAAAAGAACTCCCCTGCGCCGCGGGGGAGTTCAAATTTTGGGGAGTCCTTAATAAAATCCTATTGAAATCTGTCTGTCGATATGCTATAATAAATAGTGTTTGTATCCTTGACCCCGATATTGAACGGGAAATGATACGGGCACAATACCGATGTTCTTGAACAGAACTGCGGAGGAGTAATATGTCAAAAATGTTGCAAAAGGCAGCAGCGGTATCTGCAGCCGCGCTGATGCTGATATCACCCTTTGCCTGTACCTCTTATGCCGAGGTGATAGAGGACGGTACATTCACGGTAGGATTTGATTCGGAGTTCCCGCCCTACGGCTATAAGGACGAAAGCGGCGAATATGTGGGCTTTGACCTGGACCTTGCACAGGAGGTCTGCAACAGACGGGGCTGGACACTGGTAAAGCAGCCCATCGACTGGGATTCAAAGGATATGGAGCTGAAAACAGGTGCCATAGACTGCATCTGGAACGGCTTTACAATAGACGGCAGAGAGGACGACTACACCTGGTCTGTCCCATATATAGACAATTCACAGGTCATAGTGGTAAAGAGTGATTCGGGCATAACGGATGTATCGGGACTGGCAGGGAAAGTAGTGGCGGTGCAGACCGACAGCTCAGCCCTTGCAGCCCTTACAGGGGAGGATGCCACAGAGGAGAACAAGGCACTGTGCGCATCATTTTCCGAGCTGCAGCAGGTGGGGGACTACAACAGTGCATTCCTGAACCTTGATACGGGTGCTGTGGATGCTATATGCCTGGATGTGGGCGTGGCAGCCTATGAAGTGAAGGCAAGAAACGGCTTTGAGATACTGTCCGAGCCAATATCCTCCGAAAAATACGGCGTAGGTTTCCTCAAAGGCAATACGGAGCTCCGCGATGCAGTGCAGGATACCATGCTCGAAATGGCAGCGGACGGTACATTCGGCAATATCGCCGATAAATGGGGGCTGAGCTCCAATCTGTGCATAGGCGATGCCCTTTCGGACAATGCACAGCCTCAGCAGTCGGGCACCGATGTATTCACCGTGGGATTTGATTCCGAATTCCCACCCTACGGCTATAAGGATGAGAGCGGCGAATATGTGGGCTTTGACCTGGACCTTGCACAGGAGGTCTGCAACAGACGGGGCTGGATACTAGTAAAGCAGCCCATCGACTGGGATTCAAAGGATATGGAGCTGAAAACAGGTGCCATAGACTGCATCTGGAACGGCTTTACGATAGACGGCAGAGAGGACGACTACACCTGGTCGATCCCCTATATAGACAATTCACAGGTCATAGTGGTAAAGAGCGATTCGGGCATAACAGACGCATCGGGACTTGCGGGAAAGGTAGTGGCGGTGCAGACCGACAGCTCAGCCCTTGCAGCCCTTACCGGGGAGGATGCCACAGAGGAGAATAAGGCACTGTGTGCATCATTTTCCGAGCTGCAGCAGGTGGGGGACTACAACAGCGCGTTCCTGAACCTTGAAACGGGTGCTGTGGATGCTATATGCCTGGATGTGGGCGTGGCATCCTATGAGGTGAACGCAAGGAAGGGCTTTGTCATACTGGATGCTCCCATTTCCTCCGAAAAATACGGTGTGGGCTTCCTAAAAGGCAACACGGTGCTGCGCGATGAGGTGCAGACCACTATGCTCGAAATGGCGGCAGACGGCACATTCAATGACATTGCGGACAAGTGGGGGCTCACATCGAGCGTGTGCATAGATGAAGAGGCGCTCACAGCCGCGGATAGCGAAACAGATGCGGCAGAGATAGGGCAGAAGCCCGAAAAGTCATTCGCAGAACGCCTGGGATATATGACGGGCGCTGTGGCAAAGGGTCTGCTCACATCCCTTGCCATATTCCTGCTGACACTGCTGTTCGCACTTCCCCTGGGTCTCCTTATCGCAGCGGGCAGGATGTCAAGACTGAAGATACTGAGCTCACTTATCAAGCTGTATATATCCGTAGTGAGAGGCACACCCCTCATGCTGCAGCTCCTGGTGGTGTTCTTCGGCCCCTATTATCTGTTCGGCGTCAGAACATCCTCGGGATTCCGCTTCACAGCGGTAATAATAGGATTTTCACTGAACTATGCCGCATATTTTGCTGAGATATACCGTTCGGGCATACAGGCTGTGCCCAGAGGACAGTATGAGGCGGCGGACATCCTCGGCTACACCAAGATGCAGCGCTTTTTCAAGATAGTTTTCCCGCAGATGGTGAAAAATATCCTGCCCTCCATGACAAATGAGATCATCACCCTTGTAAAGGATACATCCCTTGCCTTTGCGGTATCCTGCACGGAGATGTTCACTCTGGCAAAGCAGGTAGCGGCGGCTGAGGCCACTATCCTGCCCCTGTTCATAGCAGGTGTCTTCTACTATGTTTTCAATGCAGTGGTGGCATTCCTGACAGGCAGGGCAGAGCACAGACTCAACTATTTCAGGTAAAGCGAGGTGTGGAAATGAGTCTGCTTGAAATAAAGAACATAAAGAAATCCTTCGGTGATGTGAATGTTCTCAACGACATAAGCATGGCGGTCAATGAGGGAGAGGTCATATCTATCCTGGGTCCTTCGGGTTCGGGAAAGACAACGCTTCTGCGCTGCATGACCATGCTCGAGACCGTAGACTACGGCACTATGAGCTATTGCGGCGAAAGTGCGGTCACCATCGAAAACGGCAGGTCGGTATATGCTTCAAAGGCTGATCTGAAAAGGATACACGGGTATTTCGGACTGGTGTTCCAGAATTTCAACCTTTTCCCGCATTACAGCGTGATGAAGAATATCACCGATGCCCCCATACATGTACAGAAAAGGTCTAAAGATGAGGTATTTGCCGAGGCAAAGGAACTGCTGAGAAAAACAGGGCTTTCGGAAAGGGCGGATCACTATCCGTATCAGCTTTCGGGCGGTCAGCAGCAGCGTGTTGCCATAGCCAGAGCCCTTGCCATGAAGCCTAAGATGCTCTTTTTCGATGAGCCCACAAGTGCTCTTGATCCCGAGCTCACAGCGGAGATACTCAAAGTCCTGAAAGAGCTGGCCGCTGAAAAGATGACTATGGTGATAGTCACCCATGAGATAGAGTTTGCAAGGGTGGTATCCGACAGGGTGATATTCATGGACGGCGGCGTCATCGTCGAGCAGGGCGCTCCACGGGATGTCATAGACAACCCCAACAATGACAGGACAAGGGCATTCCTGAGAAAAATGGCAGGAGAATGACCTGCCTTATACAAAGCATACAAAAAGGAGAAAACTAAAATGAACACAAAAAAGATGATCTCGGGATTTTCCGCATTGATGATGACGGTGACCATGCTCGCATCATGCAGCGCCAAAGCACCCGAGAACACAGTACATACCATCGACGACCTGAACGGCAAGACCATCGGCGTGCAGATAGGAACCACAGGCGATACTCTTGCAGGTGATATAGAGGGAGCCACGGTCGAAAAGTACAACAAGTATTCCGATGCAGTACAGGCGCTCAAACAGGGCAAGATAGATGCCGTCATCATAGACAGCGATACCGCAAATGTATTCGTTTCCAAGAACCAGGATGTGACTATCCTCACCGAGGGCTTTGCGGATGAGGAATATGCCATAGCACTGAACCTGGAAAACGATGCTCTCCTTGAAGATATAAACGATGCTCTGGAGGATCTCAAGGAAGACGGCACACTCAAGGCTATCAAGGATTTCTATGACAGTGAGAACGCAGGCACGAATCCCTATACATCCCCGGCGGATGCTAACAGGAGCAAGGGAAAGCTCGTTATGGCAACAAATGCGGAATTTCCTCCCTATGAATTCAGAGAGGGCGATAAGATCACAGGCTTTGATGTTGATATGATGACAGCAGTCTGCGACAAGCTGGGCTATGAGCTCCAGATAGACGATATGGCATTTGAATCCGTTATCCCCGCAGTTCAGTCAGGAAAGGCAGATGTAGGCGTTGCAGGTCTTTCCGTTACACCCGACAGGGAAAAGAATGTCAAGTTTTCCGATTCATATACCGTAACACATCTTGTAGTTATGGTAAGAAAGTGATCGGCGGCACTGTAAGGGAAATAGGATAGGATCATGGGATTTATAGACAGTTTCAATCAGAATTTCATCGAGCAGGATCGCTGGAAATACCTTCTCAACGGTCTGCTCACCACCCTTTTCATCACGTTCTTTGCAGTTCTGCTGGGTATGCTGCTGGGATTTCTGGTGGCCATCATCAGATCCACATATCTGAGAACTAAGCGCATGCTCATACCCGACATAATATGCCGCGTATATCTCACGGTCATAAGAGGCACCCCCGTTGTAGTGCAGCTGCTCATAATCTATTTCGTCATATTCGGCAGTGTGAATATCAATAAAGTGTTCGTGGCGGTGCTGGCTTTCGGCATAAACTCCGGAGCCTATGTGGCGGAGATAGTCAGGGGCGGCATCATGGCAGTGGATGACGGACAGCTGGAGGCAGGCAGGAGCCTTGGCCTCAGCTACCGGCAGACCATGATACATATAGTCATACCACAGGCACTCAAGACCGTGCTCCCTGCACTGGCAAATGAGGCCATAGTCCTTCTAAAGGAAACATCTGTCGCAGGCTATATCGCCATAGCAGACCTCACCAAGGGAGGAGATATAATCCGTTCCCAGACGTTTTCACCGTTTCTGCCCCTTATCTCGGTGGCAGTGATATATCTGGTACTGGTAATGTTCCTCACATCCCTTGTCAATGTTCTTGAAAGGAGGCTTGCAGCAAATGATAAGCGTTAAGGGGCTCAAAAAGAGCTTTAATGAGCTGCAGGTGCTCAAAGGCATAGATGAGGAGATAAACAAGGGCGAAAAGATAGTTATAATAGGGCCCTCGGGTTCCGGAAAATCCACGTTTCTCAGGTGCCTCAACCTCATGGAGACCCCCACGGAGGGCAGCATAGTCTTTGACGGCACGGAGATAACACATCTTCACGACAGGGAGATAAACCGCATCAGGCAGAGAATGGGGATGGTGTTCCAGCATTTCAACCTGTTCCCACACCTGACCATAAGGAAGAATATCACCCTTGCCCCTGTGCTGCTGAAAAAAATGTCCCAGGAACAGGCGGATGCAAAGGCAGAGGAGCTGCTCAGACGCGTTGGCCTGCCCGATAAGGCGGATACATATCCCGCTATGCTCTCCGGCGGTCAGAAACAGCGTATAGCTATAGCCAGGGCTCTTGCCATGGATCCCGAGGTGATACTCTTTGACGAGCCCACCTCCGCACTTGATCCGGAAATGGTAGGTGAGGTGCTCGAGCTCATGAAACAACTGGCGGATGACGGTATGACTATGGTAGTCGTCACCCATGAGATGGGCTTTGCAAGAGAGGTGGCATCAAGGGTGCTGTTCATGGCAGAGGGCACTATCCTTGAACAGAACACCCCCGACAAGTTCTTCACATCCCCGGAGAACCGGAGACTGAAGGACTTCCTTTCAAAGGTGCTTTGATATGTGGTCAAACAAGATAGTTTACAGAGGACGGGAATACGAGGAAAGGTTCGCAAAGGGGCTTGACAGGCTCCCGGAAGCGCGGACTGTCAGAGAAGCGGTATTCATCAGAGAGCAGGGCTTTGTCAATGAATTTGACGATATAGATGCCACAGCCTGGCACTGTGTCATCTTTTCCGACGGCAGACCTGCGGCAACAGGCAGGCTTTACCGCGACAAGGATCCCTTTGTCGGACATATAGGCAGGGTAGCCGTTATGAAGGAAGAACGAGGGAAGGGGCTCGGCCGGCTGCTCATGGCTGTTCTTGAACAGCTTGCGAGAGAAAATGATCTTGACAGTATAGTTGTTTCCGCGCAGTGCCATGCTCAGGGATTCTACGCTTCGCTGGGCTATACTGCGAAAGGAGATATATATCCCGATGAGGGCTGCCCTCATGTGATGATGTACAAGGAGCTGGTATAGAGGAGATATCCCGCAGTATCATGTGAAAAGGATAATGAACAGGCAGCATTATCCTCCGCTCCGGTAAAAGTGGTGGGCACAATGGGGAAGACCGATACAGATACCGTGATAGAACTGATAAACAACAGCATGGAAAAAGGCGTCAGCAGGCTATGCCTTCATATCCCCGACAGTGAGGAAAACTCGTCGGGATACCATCACGGGCGGTGTGATGTGGGCAGTCCATGGGCAAAGGGAACGGTGCCGAATTTCGATGCAGAAGACATCAGAACAGACAGTGACACATAAGAAAAGGAAGGATCGGATATGAGAGAGGAAAAAGTAAAAACAGTTTTTCATCAGCGCAAGCCTGTCATTGCCATGATCCATCTGAACGGTGAGGGAAAAGCACAGGTGCAGGAGAGGGCAAAGCGCGAGATAGAACAGCTCTATTCCTGTGGAGCGGATGCACTTCTTGCTGAAAACTACTTCGGCTCCGTGGATGATGTGGAATGGGCTCTGGACTATCTCCACACAAACTATCCCGAGCATATCTACGGCGTGAACCTGCTGGGGGATTATGAGACAGGCTTTGTGCTTGCGGAAAATTACGGAGGAAAGATAATACAGATAGATTCCGTATGCGGCCATCTCCCTGTGGGACCCGATGCCAACAACATCACTCAGGACGGCGGATTTGAGAAGCATCTTCGCAGGCTGCGCAGCAGATACCCCATATTCCTTATGGGCGGAGTTCGTTTCAAATACCAGCCTGTACGCTCCGGGCGCAGTGCAAAGGAAGACCTCCTTCTGGGAAAAGAGCGCTGTGATGCGGTAGTAGTCACAGGTGCCAAAACTGCTGTGAAGACGGATATGGCAAAGATACTGAGCTTCCGCGAGATACTGGGGGATTCCCCGCTGTTCGTGGGAGCGGGAATGACTGCGGATAACTGCAGGGAACAGCTCTCTGTTGCCGATGGTGCCATAGTGGGAAGCTGGTTCAAGGTCGATGGGGTAACAGGCAACCCTGTGGATCCCGAACGAGTAAGGATGTTCATGGATGTGGTAAGGGAGATAAGGGCAGAGGGATCAGACGGATGAGGCAGGCCTACGCGACTTGCACAAAAATATCGGTCTGATTTGTGGATATCA
>JAFPYQ010000235.1 GCA_017394475.1 Oscillospiraceae bacterium
ATCACAGCCTCATCAAGATCACTGTTCCGCTCCCGTGTTATCTTCCTGGCTGCCCGTTTAACCGCCTGTGCATCAGATACTGATGAGCTCACCGGATCGGGGCTCTTCTTCACAGGATCGTCGCGGGTGATAGAACGCCTGCGGCACTTCCTGCCCTCTTCAAAGCCGAAGCACTCGTCACCGTCATGCGGTCGGCGCCTGCCCGTGTCCTCAAGATAGTTGCAGTATTTGAAACTGTTCTTTTCATTAAAATATGAGTGGATGCACCTGCGGCAGAACTGTCTGTCAGTCATAGATCCTCCGCGTCATCGGTGTGGATGACCTCCACGAATTCCACACCGTCGATATAGCTGTGCCAGAACTCAGATCCGCTTTCGGGAGATGTGAAGTCATGCTCAAAGCCCTCGGACACCTCTTTCACCGTATACTGGACATGAAGATCCTTCACATATACAGGATGCATTTCGGGGACGATGTCCTTCATCTCTTCCCGGTAGTCTTCCATCAGCTCACGGAGCACCTTGTTGTATCTCGCTGTTATCTCAGCAGCTTTTTTGAAATCCATATACACACCTCTCTCAGAACGGCATGACCGACAGATCGAATGCCGTGTCTTCTATACTGTGACCCAGCGCCTTTGCGCCCTCGCGGGCTTTGCGCTGTATTTTCAGCAGATCGTAATACAATCCGCTCCCCTCTCCGGAGAAACGTTCGGGAGCCTTGTCGGAGAGAAGTTCGAGCCCCTGTATCAGATTCTCCATGTCCTTTGAGCTTATCAGTACATTATTCATCTTCTATCCTCTCAATCTGCTCGATGTTCCCGCTGAATCCCTCGATATAGCTTATATCGCCCATTCTGCGGGCAGTCTTGTCCAGTATCGTCATATCGACGACAAACTCCACCACGCACTTGCGCCCCTCCATGGGCGTGTACTGATTGAGCCTGTCGGTGTGCTGATCGGCCTTGAAGTCGCCGACAACGCACTCGATGACACCCCCGTCCTCGGTGGTTATCCTGAACCGCTCCCCGATGTGATCGGCGTAGTAGCTGCCCAGGGCGACCACATAATAGGTCTTGTACCGACGGAGCCCGTCCGCATCCGTCCAGCACATCCTCTGCAGCTTGTACTGTCGGCTCTCCTTGTTGGTGATGGCACGATAGGACATATACGACTTGAAGGCCGTGTCACCCGTGGGCACATCCATGTCCTCAGCTGTTTCCATTTCCTTGATATTTGCCCGGGCTTGTGCATTTCCCGCACCGTCTGCACCTGCAGTTGTCGTCACCGCAGCAGCTGCCTCTATCTGTTCGGTATCCTCTCTCAGATGGATTATCTCATACACCGCCATAAAGCCGCATACAGCCATATAGACGGCGATAAACACCTCAAACAGCACTGCCGCCGTTTTCCCTCTTCTTTTTCTGTTCATCTCTTTTATCCGCCGCCCATTCCTCTTCAAGCACGGACAGCGCTTCCTCCACTTCATTCCTGTCAGGCTCGCCTGTCTCATGATCGCGCAGCCTGTTCTCGTAAAACTTTGTCATCATGTCGGAATCGGGGTTATCCAATTCCCATATACTTCTCATATTCATCCGCTCCCGTTGAATTATTCCCCGATATGTGGTATCATAACCATGAAAGGGGGTGAAAATATGCGTTTGGATATAGATTGTGTCCGTGATGTTCTGCTCTACACGGAAGCAAACATACAGAACGTTGGTGATAGTATCGACCTTGACGAGCTGACCGCCAATCTCGGTTATGACGAGGATATGATCTTCAATGTCTGTGAGAGGCTCCATGAAATGGACTTTATTGAAGGCTCCTGCGAACATTCGGATAATTACGAGTATGTCCTGTGTGACATTAAAGAAATCACCTTTGCCGGATACGAATACCTTGATAAAATACGCTGCAAGACTGTATTTGATAAGGTCAAGAATTTCGTTTCCGATAATGAGGGTGAGCTCAGTCTTTCTCTTGCCGGAACTCTTTGTGAGAAAGCTCTTGATCTTCTTCTTTCAAAGTATCTCGGCATCTCCTGATCCCGGCACAATTGGACCAGTACAGAGAATTCAGTTCATCGGTCTGATTCCAGAAAACGGGATCTTCGAGCAGATGACACCATATCGTTACTTTTTTTATTATCTGCTCCGATGCCGCTTCCAGCAGGGGCTTTTTATTCTGAGGAATATTCGATAGAGTACTGTATATTCTGATAAGTACAGGTATGAGCTCATTATCGAATATCTCCCCGTACTGCTTTCTGATTTTTTCACTTGTATCCATAATTACCCCTTGACAACTGAATTACAGGCGTGTTATAATATATACAGCCTACTGAAATATTATCCACACAACGGTATAAGTCTTACCCCGCATCGGGTAAGGCTTTTACTTTTCATCGACCAGGATGCAGCCGAGTTTTGCGCAGAGCATCAGCACCCTGAGCATCTTGACATCCACGGTCTCACTGCCTGTGATGTCATCGTAATCCGTGAGGTCGCCGCAGACATATTCCCGGGTCTCCCCGGAATCGGTGGATACAAAGATATCATACTCATTGTCTCCAGTGTCATCCGGGCAGCAGACCACCTTGACAAGGTTCTTTCTCTCTTCCATAGTTACCTCCGTTCATCATATCGGTTTAAGGGGAGCAGTAAAGCCCCGTTTCGTGCGCTTTCTCACCTCCTTCCGCCTGTTCCGTGCGGGTGTGCAGAAATCTATCAGATCCTGCCTGTTCACCCGCCACATCTTGCCGACCCTGAACGCGGGGAGCTGTCCGCTCGCGAATTCCTTGAGCAGGACAAACTCACTCACGCCGAAGAACCTGCAGAGATACTTCATGTCCACTATGAGCGGCACTTCATCCCAG
>JAFPYQ010000236.1 GCA_017394475.1 Oscillospiraceae bacterium
GAGCCCTCACCAATACGGAAGTAGTTAAATGTATTCCACGTTACGTCATTTGAGCCGTCCCATGTTTGATTGAACTGCTGATGCCCGTGGGATATCGGTTATGAGATACTGATAACAGTGTGAGATAACTCATAAAACGACATTCTGCCCTCTGAATGTAGCTAAAAAAACCGAATTTTGGGATAATGACCAAATTATTTAGAAAAATGTTGTATCATATACAGCGTGATATACAATATACAAATAATTTATAAGAATGTGTGGTGAATGTTTCTTTAAGAAAATAATATAATAGACCGAAAAAACGCTCAAAACCGCAGTGTGGAGATGGATTTGTGATGTTTTACAAGATGTGACCGCAATAAATGGTAAGGAAACAGGATAAAAGCCGTATATCAGAGCAAAAACTGGGTCGTGTTAATAGTTGGTTCATTATTTTTGTATATTACGCACTAATTATGAATAAGAATTTTGATTGACTTTCTCAGATATTTACTGTATAATTACAAAGTACACTGAAGTTGTAACCGAAATGTAATAATTGAATCGAATCTGTAATATTTTGATAGATACGAATGAGGAAATCATTATGGAACATTTATCCAAACGTAAAGCTATGATATCAGGTATCGCGGCGATAGCACTTATCGGTACTTCCGCAGCGTTCTTCGGTATGGGCCGCAGCGCGGATACAGCAGAGGCAGTTGATGCATACCAGGTGGCACAGGTGGCTACCGTCATCACCGAACCGGAGGCTGATACAGCAGAGGTCGAGGAGATCGCAGCTGCAGCGCGCAATGATGAGGAAGATGAGGTATATGCTGCTCTTGAGATAAAGTACATCACCGAGACAGAGGAAAAGGTGATAGACTACGGCACAGTATATCATAAGTCCGAAAAGCTCCCCGAGGGCGAGGAAAGGATACTGAGCGCAGGTCAGCAGGGCATTCTTACCATAAGCACCATAAAGACCATCGTAGACGGTGAAGAGGTCTCCACAAGGCAGTCCAGTGAGATTACAAGGAAGCCTGTGAATGAGGTAGTTCTCCTTGGTGCGATGGATGACAAGAAGAGAGTTGCTGCAAAGCCTTCCCTAACAGATGCAGTTACATTTGAGGATATAACAGCCATAGCTGATGAGGATGAACAGGGCGACGACATCCAGCCCCTTACAGCTTCCGGCCGCGGCGATGCAGAGCAGGAGAACCCCGATGCTCCCGCACAGATCTCACGCTTTGCAGTTCCGGATGATGTGGAATTTGATGAAAACGGCGTTCCCACAGAATACAAGGAAGCTCTCACAGGCAGAGCTTGTGCATACACCGCAAATCCCGGTGCTCTCATGTCAACAGGCAAGTCCGTTTACCAGGGCTATGTTGCAGTTGACCCCGATCTTATCCCCTACGGCTCCGAGCTTTACATCGTAGCGGATGACGGCACTGTTTACGGTTACGCTATCGCAGGTGATACAGGCTACTCCGTAAGAGTCGGCGACATCGTGGTCGATCTTTTCATGGACGAGTACAACGACTGCATCAACTGGGGCAACAGACACGTTACCGTGTATGTTCTTGAATAAGAAGATGATATATCACTCCCGTTCACACTGTGGACGGGAGTTTTTTGACATACAGGAGTTTTTGTTGATGTTTTGCTGATAATGGGCTGAATAGTGAGAAATTGATGAAAATTATCCGCAAGCTGTTGAAAAAGTGCTGAAAATATATTATACTATACCAAAAGGAACGGGCGTCAACACTTTATCGGGAGAACTGCTATGAGACCACTCAGGGAACGAAAGGGCTGGAAAATACTTGCTGCTGTCATATTCGGGCTGCTCATACTCATGGGAGTGCTGTGGTTCGCTGCGATCACCATTGACACATCGTTTGCCGAAAAAAACACCCGGATCGGACTGGAAGCCGGTAAAGCCGGCTACGATGAAAAGTATTTCCCCTGCGAGATACTTGACAATGTTGTCATAGACGGCAAGGAATATATCTGCGCTCACGCATTCCGCTCTGTGGTGGTGGACGGCAATTATTCCGAATACATCATCTTTGATGCGGGCTCTGTATACAAGGATGAGGCGGAGGGCAGAAAGACGAGCCTCACGATCTGCGGGAAGATGCTGGGATACTCGGGCAAGTACACGGTCATCGAGCCCTACGGCATATATCCCTATTATGATGCGGGATTTATATGGGACATGATCTCCGCGGTGATCATGATCGGTATAGTGGATGCAGTCCTTTTCGTGGTGCTGGCAGGTTATTTTGCGGTGCATATCATACGCCGGTCAATGGACAGGGTGCGCAGGATCGCAGATGTACAGGGACAGTAAAAAGTATACAAGGTGATTTGTGAAGATTTGACGAAAATTTTCACAGCCTATTGAAAATTATTTGTAAATATGTTATAATGATTTTAGTATTTTACCACACTCAACTGAATGGAGCTGATATTCAATGAAAGCATTAGGCGTAGCACTTATTACACTTCTTTCCGCAGCAGCAGGTGCAGCAGCTGCAACATATTTCATCAACAAGCGCGACGAGATCGATGAAGATGATTACGATTTCGACGATGATGACGAGGAGATATTCTTCGGCGACGAGGACGAAAAGGAAGAGGCTTCCAAGGCTGAGGAAGTTGCCGAGGCTGTTAAGAATGCCGCTGAGGACGTCAAGGATGCTGTAAAGGATGCAGTTGAAGACGTTGCCGAGGCTGTAAAGGACGACGAGGACGATAAGTAAGCATCTTGTTTGATAGCTGTCCCCTGCTTTCCGGCGGGGGATGTTTTTTGTTGTAAAGCGTGTTGAAAACCCGAAAAAGTATGGGGTCAAGGGGGGATACCCCCCTTGCAGGGGGTTGGGGACAGCGTCCCCGCATAGCGGAACAAAGTTCCGCTGCAGCACAAACCGAAAGTTCAGCACCAAAAATCCAGACTAAAAGCCAAAGAAAAGAGCCTGAAAAAGCCGCCGACCAAAAAATCAGACCTGCACTATAAAGCAGACCAAAACCA